>JBAXPT010000083.1:0-7993 GCA_037132095.1 Actinomycetes bacterium | reverse complement strand
TCAGCCACATCACATAGAACAACCGCGACTCTAAAATCTTCGGGGAGTGAATTAATTGCTTGCTGTATCTCTGCGGAGAGCCCAGATGCCCTTGAGACATCATCCGCAGATGCGCTCGGCGGGAGTACTAAGTCGGGGTTCTCTGGGAGCGCGCTGGTAGGTCGTCGCCTGCGCTTGCGCACGTCATCAAGAAAAACATTTGTCACGATGCGGGCCAACCATCCCTCGAGCGTTCCTGGCGTATATGTCTCGAGTCCGCGACGCACCCGCAGAAGCGATTCCTGCACGATGTCTCTCGCATCCTCTTGGTTGCCGGTCAGTCGATACGCAACTGAGTAGAGGAACTGTCCGTGGTTACGGGCAACCTCTTCCCATGTGGGCACTCCATCTGGCGTCACAACAACGTCGCCGAGGCGTCAGGGGTTCCCAAGGCACTATTAAGGGGGCTAAAGATGCCAAGAAGCCTTAATTAGTTGGAGGGGGCGGATTCTTAGCCGCATCATCATCAGGTTTTCCGCCCTCATCAAGGCCCTTCTTGAACTCTTTCTGGGCCTGACCAAGGTTGCGCGCCAACTTAGGCACCTGACTCCCACCAAATACAACAAGAATTACTGCGAGAACTATTAGAAGTTCCGGTGCACCGAGACCAAACATTGGGCTACTCCCTCTCAAGGTATGGACCTCAGGGTACCGCGCTTTTACGCCCCCATGGACACATCCCTAGGCTCGATTGCTAGGAATCCTCTAGATTTACCAGCCTAAATTCCTCGGAGACTCTCAACAATCGGGTCGAGATCATCCTTGGCGGCAACCGCAAATGGGACGGACCCAGTACATACGATCAGTGTCTCGACTCCAAGCTCGGCCCATCCGGATGCCTGCTCACGGACCTGCTCAACGGTCCCTACTAAACGACCAACACGCCAATCATCTAGCGATACTCCGTCAAGGACACCCACTGGGCACTCAGTTCTTAGCCGCTCAAACCTGCGAAGAAGGTCGGCTTCATTCTCCCCGACTAGTGCATAAAGCCCTAGAGAGCGCCAGACGGTAGATGGATCGCGCCCCACCTTCTCGCATGCTTGCTCAAGTACCCCTAGTCGCTCTCGATATGCATCGAAGCTCCACTGCCAGCAGGTATTCCAGCCGTCAGCGTGGCGCGCTACTAGGTCAAGGAGTCGATCGCCCTTGCCGCCTACAAATATCGGTGGATTTGGGGTCTGAAGTGCCGAGGGAGTCAGCCTTGCCCCAGCAGATGCGTGGAACTTGCCTTCGAACGTAAATGGTTCTGCCTCCGGAGCGAGTAGCCCCTTCAATACTTGGACGCACTCGGCTAGGCGCTCTAAACGCTCACCTGGTTTGGGCATCGACATGCCGATCCCAGTGAAGTCCGGCTCATACCAACCTGCGCCCATCCCAACATCAATACGACCACCACTCAGACGATCCATCGTTGAGATTGCCTTGGCAAGAAGCGCTGCAGGGCGAAGTGCCTCAAGTAGCACCAGCGTGCCGAGGCGGACATCAGGAACATCGCGGGCGAGCGCGCTCAGAGTCACTAGCGGCTCGAACATTCCACCGGGCTCGGTCGGTCCCCCATATTTAGAGACATCCCAGACGAGATGATCAGCGAGCCACAGCGAATCGATGCCGAGCGCTGTCGCGTATCTAGCGAACTCAAGGAGGGTCGCGTAGGAGAGTGGCGACTCGCTTCTTAGAGAAAAATCATGTTGGGGAAGGGCGAATCCAATGCGCATTGCTTGCGAGCATACCGGCCAAGCCCCAAGGAATTCTCCTCAACTCAGTTACTTGAAACTCTCCTCCGCTAACAGACTCACCGCAAGGGGATTGGGGGCTCTAGCCTCTGGAGATGCTTGAGTGCGTAATCAACATCTCTGAGGGTCAAGACGCTGCTGTTCTCACATCGCTCGACGAAGCATGTGGCGACGCGCTACTTGATCGACATACAGATGTCGATCACCATCGAAGCGTCTTCACTCTCGCTGGGAGCGACTCGAGTGCATGCATCGATGCTGCACGAGCGCTTACCGACGCAGCCTCAACTCGAATAGATATTCGAACCCACTTCGGCGTCCATCCGCGCCTCGGAGTAATAGATGTTGTGCCTTTTGTCGCACTTCACTCCACACCCTCAAGCGAGGCGGCGATTGCCGCAATCGATTATGCGAATTGGGTAGTAGAGACTCACCGCGTTCCGGTCTTTCTTTACGGCGATGCAGACCTGGAGAACAGAAGCCTCCCGGACGCGAGACGCACTGCATTCAAGACGCGCACTCCAGACCTTGGGCCGCACGAACCACACCCAACCCTCGGGGCTATAGCGGTAGGCGCGCGTCCGCTAATGGTTGCAATCAACGTCGATATAGATAGGGACGATCTGGCGCTTGCACGCTCTATCGCAGGGAAGGTAAGAGAACGCGACGGCGGGCTCCCTGGTGTTCGCTCCCTAGGGTTCGACCTGCCGCACCTTGGCCAGGTGCAGGTGAGCATGAACATTGTTGGGCTCGAGCAGACGAGCATTGAAGAGGCCTGCGTAGAAGTCGAGAGGCTGATACAGGAGAGCGGCGCCGCTGTTGCTCGCATAGAACTCGTTGGCCTCGTCCCCGACGCGGCGCTTTCTGCGTGTAGTGAAGATTTTTTGGAGCGCAGTGGTTTAAGCGAGAAGATAAGTCTTGAGCGGCGCGTGGCCGGACGCGAAGAATACCGAGATTAAAACGGAGAGACTTCGTCTGACTGGATCTAATTGACGCTAATGATTGGCTCAGCCCGTTGAGGCTGCAGCACGACGCGCAAGTGCACGTTGGCGACGAAGACGGCGACGCTCTCTCTCGGAGAGTCCACCCCAGATCCCGAACTTCTCACCGTTGTCGAGGGCATACTCAAGGCAGTCAGCCTTAACCTCACAGCCCGCGCATACTGACTTTGCCTCACGGGTACTGGCACCACGCTCTGGGAAGAAGAGGTCTGGGTCAACTCCAAGGCAGTTGGCTCGCTCCTGCCAGCGCCGGTCTAAACCTTCGCTGTTCATAAAATGGCTGATCATGGAGACCTCAGGCATTGGTCTTCCCCCTTGATTTCGACTCTGATGTAATTACAACAGTGTTACTTTGCCTGATAAGTGACCTCCGCCGCAAGTGGTCATTAGGATTTACGGGTAAGTTTCTTGGAAAATAACGCTCTATGCAAGATTTAGGCACCATAATTCTCACTTAAAGTGAAACCGTTGGTTCTTGCCGAGTGCACAGACGAAAAACCTGACATCACGAGGGCCAATCGCCCCCCAGTGAAGCAAAGGAGCAAGAGCCCATGCCCAGACTTGAGGCGATCCTTGGTGACATCACTGCCTCCAAACTCGAGGTAGTCGTAAATGCTGCCAATACCAATCTCGCTGCCGGGGGTGGTGTCTGTGGCGCAATCTTCTTGGCAGCGGGAGCGGGTCTGCCCGAGGCCTGTAGGGAGCAGGCTCCATGCCCCACCGGCGAGGCTCGCATCACACCCGGGTTCGCTCTTAAGGCTAAGTGGATCGTGCACGCCGTGGGCCCGATCTGGCGCGGAGGTGACGAAGACGAGGCAGGTCTCCTCGCATCCGCATACAGAGAATCACTGAAGCTCGCCGCTGCAGTTGGAGCATGCAGTATCGCGTTCCCGGCAATTAGTACAGGCATCTATGGATACCCGTTACTGCATGCAACCAAGATCGCGATTGCTACCTGCATTGCAGCACCTGATGCGATAACTGAGATTCGTTTTATCTGCTTCGACGAATCGACTCTAAGTATCTACGAGCAAGCACTTAAATCTGTTTGAAGACTTGCGGTTAAACGCTTACGTGCGCTTCGCCCTGGGCGAGCACTGTATGTATCTTCGCTATCAAATCATCAGGGGAGTAGGGCTTAGTTACATATGCCGCTGCGCCGAGATTGAGGGCACGCTCGCGATCGGCATCTGCGGTCTTTGCAGAGCAGACAATTACCTGAGGCCGAAGGGCTCGACCCTGTAATTCAGCGAGGACAAACCAGCCATCTAGTACCGGCATCATTATGTCGAGCAGAACAACATCGAGAGGCTGCTCGTCGATGCGCCGGAGGGCCGTCTCGCCATCCGCAGCGAGCGAGGGCTCAAATCCAGCGGCCTCGAGAATTACGCGAAGGGTCAGTAATACATCTGGCTCATCGTCAACAATTAGGACACGGTATTTAGTTGACATGAGCCTCTTCCCTTCGATCATCGACTGGAGTATGCAGCACGACTCGGAAGGCGGCGCCGCCACCAGGGGCATCCTCAACGTAGACGGAACCCCCTGAGGATTCAACCACGCCTCTAACGATTGAGAGACCCAAGCCGAGACCAGGCTGGACTCCATTGGGGTCTGTTCGATAGAAGCGTTCAAAGATTCTGGCTCGCTCAGCTACAGGGACGCCAGGGCCGCTATCGACGACGGAGAGCATCACGTGCTCTGCATCGCATTCAAGCGTCACAGTTACAGGTATGGATCCATACTTATGTGCGTTCTCAATTAAATTCCCGACCACTCGACGCAGCCCTTCAGAGTCGGCCCTCACTTCGCAGACCGCTGGTGCGTCTACCGTTACAGGCCGACCAGCAAGGTGCGCATCTAGGGCAGCCAACCGAACCAGTGATGCAAGATCAACTTTTCTTAGCATTACCGGAGCATCATTGCTCTCGCGCTCCATGCGCGCTGAGGCGAGAATCTCCTCAACCATTCCTTGAAGACGCACCGATTGGCGTTCAATCACATCCAAGAGTTCACTCCGCTGGGCAGAGTCGTCGACGAGTCGTGTCGCAGCAACGGCACCTCTAATCGACGTGAGGGGTGTCCGGAGTTCATGGCTGACTGAAGCGACAAACTGCGACTTCATTCTGTCGCTCTCCACCAACTCAACAACATGGGCCTTCTCCGCAGCGTATAAACCTGCCTTGGCGATGGCTGCAGCGACCGGCTCCGCAAAGAGGCTCAGTGTCTGGAGGTCGTAGTCATCGAACTGGACTGATCCTGCTGCACGAACATTTAACACGCCGAGCAATTGCCCTCGATTGACGAGAGGAACAGACATGGCGCTCCCATCCTCACCGCCACCTGCACTTGCATCGCGAAGCCCTAAATCAACAGCATCTCCATTTACAAGTAGAGGAGCGCGGGTCTCCGCAACGCGACCAGCTACTGACTCTCCAACGCGTACGCGAGCATCGCGGAAAAGGTGGCCTCCCCTTACCGCTACCACTCGCAGGTAGTCATCGTCCTCAAGGAGCATCACAGACCCGCTTCGAGCGCTCAGCAACTGACTTGCGCTCGCAAGAATCGCATCAAGCACTTCATCAAGTTCAAGAGCGGAGTTAAGGGCCTTACCCGCTGCAGATAACGCGCGATTCATATCGAGGCTCTGCGAATAGGCGGCATTTAGGACGCGCTCATCAGTAAGCAGGCGAAGGAGCCTATGGAGGTGAAGCTCTTTCTCGACGGCGTAGGCAACGAACCCAATGCCGAGAAGCGCTACCGCAGATCTCAGAATCCATTGGCCAGCACCTAGGTAAGACTCGGGCCCAGCCCAAGACGCAAGAGCAGATGCTGCTGCTAAGGCCACCACAACGAGGACAGTAAGAATCCATAGTTGCATTCTGCGTTGCTCAATTACTTCAATTGAGGGTGCCTTGCGACGAGAGATACCAGCGACTCGCGCCTCGCGCTTAATGCGTTGATTGATCTCGCCGGGTAGTTGATCCATTGCTCCGCCTGCTCTCCTTGGACATCGGGCCTATCGGCCTGCTGCGGGAGAACCTTGAGGGCCCCAGATCAATCATTTACTCTTCATTTATAAGCCATCTATAGACGATTTGTAGGCCTTAATGCCTAGAGCGCCCGGGGGCTTTAAAACCGCATTAACCGGTGCGCCTGACCCTGCGCTGCTCAAGGAAGTCCACGAGTACATAGTCACCGAGATTGTCGGGGGAGGTGAAGAATGCTCGACCACGATTCAGACGCGTGAGTTGCTCAACAAAATTACGCAGGCCCCAATCAGCATCGAGCATGAAGGTATTGATCGTGATCCCTGCCTTCGTGCAGCGAGCAGCCTCTCGCAAGGTCTCCTCTACCGTCACAGCCGACGCGGGGTATTGAAAATATGCCTCGCCATCCTCTATGTGCGCGGTCGGCTCGCCATCTGTAACCATAAGAATCTGCTTAGTGCCGCTCTCGCGCGAGAGTTGCCTTCTAGCGAGCATCAACGCGTGCTGCATGTTGGTTCCCCACTCGAAGTCCCACGATAATTCTGGAAGCAACTCCGGCTTAATGTCACGCGCTACACGCCCAAACGCAACAAGCCCGAAATGATCTCGCGGAAACTGTGAAGTGATCAGCGCATGAAGGGCCATCGCAACTTTTTTAGCTGGCAAGAAGTTGTCGCGCATCGGCATTGACATCGAGACATCTAATAAGAGGACAGTCGACGAACGCGTCAGGACCTCTGTGCGCTCTACCTCAAAGTCTTCGGGGAGCAGGCGCACTGGCGTTCCAGCCCCAGCGCGAAATACGGCGTTGCGAATCGTCTGCTCGACATTCAGATTGAACGGGTCTCCATACTCATAAGGCTTGTGCTCATAGGCGCGCTCATGACCGGCACCGACCTGCTCGACCTCGTGGCGGCCGGCCTGGTCCTTTAGGAGTTTGCGGTAGAGATCCCCGAGAGCCTTTTGCCCGAGAGCACGTACCGCACGCGGGGTCAGTTCAAGACGGCCTTCACGCTGATCTATCAGGCCTGCCTCCTGAAGTATTCGAGTCATCTCACGCATCTGCTCTAGCGAGCGCGCTGCATCGTCTCCAAGTAACTCTCTGGCCCGATCAAGATCTACCTCGGCTAATTGAGCAGGGGTAGAGGCATTCTGAAGCATGCTCTCAAGTTGGTCTAGATCACCGAGATTCTGAAGCATCTCAGACATCTGCCCAAGCCCCATTGGTTGATCCCCTTGACCACCCATTGACTGCTGCCACCCCATATCTGGGAACGCATTCTGAAGATTGCGGCCGAGCTCATCCATCTGCCAGCGCAGATCAACATCGTCAAGTAATGCCTCGCTGAGTTGCTGCAACTGATCGCGCTGCTCAGGGGTCATGCTGTTGAGCATTTGCTGCATGGCCGCCATCGAACGCGCCATCTGCTCGAGCAACTCATCAAGCGTTGCAGGATTACCTGGGAAAAAGTCAGAGTACTTCTCCATGAAGGCATCGAAGTCTGGCTCTTCGCCACGCCCTCTCGCCTCAAGCATTTGGTTTAGATCAGCGAGCATGTCCTTCATACGAGCCATCTGTTCTGGAGAGACGTTGCTCATGCCTTCAGAGAGCTGGTTGAAGTTGCTCTTGATTAACTCCGAACGAATCTCGTCCATGAGCTCCTCGAACTTCGCGCGAGCGGCGTCGTCCATGAAGTCGTATTCCTGAAGAGCCTTTACTAGCCCGCCAAGATCTGGAGGCATCATGTCGAGTTCAAAGTTTCGCTCAGCACTGAGCTCTTCTACGATCTCTTTTCGTCGTTGATCCTGAGATTCGCGCGCAGCCTCAACTCGTCGCTCGATACCGGCGCGTTCCTCATTGAGGACTTCACGAAGTCGCTCAGCGATCTCCGCGAATGGCCCCCCAAGATCTTTTGACTCAACCTCATCACGCCTGCGCTCACGCAGTCGCTTCATCATCTCGCGCAGACCCATCATCTGCTCGCCGTTGCTATCGCGCATCCCCTGCTGGAGTAGTCGCCTAAGAGCGGCATTGGGGTCGCCGTGGTACGTGAGGTCGTCGGCCATCTCTGCAAGGAGGGAATCCGCGTCGAGGTTGAACCCAACCTGAGTCCCATCCCAGCGTGAATAATCAAATGCCCTACGCGTCATACCTGCAGCGTAGGCCGAGACCCCCGACTCGGCCCTTACCCTCGGTATCGGCGAGAATGGTCCTATGACCAAATCC
>JBAXPT010000082.1:0-8023 GCA_037132095.1 Actinomycetes bacterium | reverse complement strand
TTACAGAGGATGTGCTTCGGTCGTTAGTTCTAGCAACGAACCTTTTAGGGGTAGACCGAATCTGCATAGTTGCGCACACACAGTGCCGTATGGCAGGTACAAGCGATGATGAGATCCGGGGGGCTCTAGGGAACACCCCCGATGCTGTAGCGATGGAGTTCCTTGCTATTAGTAATCAGCTCGAGACCCTTAGAGCGGACGTGGCGTTAGTAAGAGATTGCTCACTGATCCCTGTCAATACCGCCGTAGCCGGCTTTATTTACGATGTGGGCTCTGGTTTATTAGCCCCTCAAACTCAGATCTAGCCCGCCTCTTTCGTTCGCTTTCCTTCACGGTGATGTCTCTCCAATCGATACGAATACTGAGCTCCAGAAGCAAGCGTCCACGAGGGATGCAGTATTCCCAAGGAGTTTGAGGGCAGAGGTTTTTCCCCAATTTTGGCGAGGTTTTATTCCCTGAATATCGGGGTAGGATTATGGGGTCTCGGGGTTAAATTCCGATCTCGAAGTTGGATTTATGTCAACCATTATGGGAGCAAGCGTTGTTGTTGAGTCGGGCCCCGAAGCATCTCGTTTATCTAGCGTTTATTGCAAGCCTGCTCGGTCTTGTCGCTACATCTAATCCAGCATCGGCGCTAGTAACGACACCGCCGCCGCCGACCCTTGCTGCTGGTGGCAGCCATACCTGCGCGACCGTATCCGGGGGACTTGTTGCATGCTGGGGGCGCAACGTAAATGGTGAATTAGGCGACTCCACTACCCAAGCACGCAACGCCCCTGTAACTGCAAAGAATTTGGTTGGGGCCGTGAGCGTCGCTGCTGGATCAGGGCATTCGTGCGCCACCACGATTTCGGGTGCGGTTTACTGCTGGGGTAACAACGGGAGCGGGCAGCTCGGAGATGGAACAAATACTCAGCGCAAAGTCCCTACGGCTGTATCGGGTATCTCGAATGCGGTTCGAGTCACAGCTGGGAACGCGCATACCTGTGCCCTCCTAACAACGGGAAAGGTTAGATGCTGGGGATCTAATAATCAGGGCCAGCTCGGTGACGGCACAACTAATCAGAGAAGTACATCCATTGAGGTTCTCGGCATCTCGAATGCCGTCTCAATCTCTGCAGGTAACACCTTCGGCTGTGCGGTTATATCTGATAATTCCATCCATTGTTGGGGTGGAAACGGACAGGGACAGCTTGGCGATGGCACCACAGCCCAATCCTCAACCCCAACCACAGTTACTGGAATTACCGATGCTGTTGGGGTCGCAAGTGGAAACCTGCACACCTGTGCTATTCGCTCCAATGGTCTTGTCTCCTGTTGGGGAGATAACGCGAACAAACAAATAGGCGTCGACCTGCCGGCGAATGCGAAGACGCCGATTGAGGTTTCTGGTGTTACTGGGGCGATCAATGTTGCAGGTGGAGCAAAGCATTCTTGTGCCGTATCCTCATCAGGTTCGATGAAGTGCTGGGGGGATAACTTCAATGGAAAACTTGGTGATGGGACGACAAATAACGCCACAACCCCGGTTGCCGTTCTGTCTATGACAACAGCAGTGCTGCCCGTAGCAGCCGATTCCCACACTTGTACTCGACAAGTGAATAACACTCTCCGATGCTGGGGGGCTGGAGGTTTTGGCGAGATTGGGGACGGATTGAACCTAGACCGATCGGTGCCGACCAGCGTGCTCGGCTTCACGACAATTGCAGGGGGCTTCACAGGCATAACTCCGTATCGAATACTCGATACTCGTTCCGTTGGAGGAGGCGCATGTATCTCCGGGGTCCGCAGTCTCCAAGTAGCAGGCGTGGAGGGGAGTGGTGTCCCTTCGAATGCGGCAGCTGTTGCTTTAAATGTCACTGTTGTCGGCCCGCGAGCTGCAGGTTTCTTGACTGTCTATCCGTCCGATACTGCACTTCCTCTAGCGTCTAATCTGAATTTCTCGACCGGTCAGGTTGTTGCAAATAACGTCAATGTAAAGACTGGTGCTGATGGGGCAGTAAATATCTACGCCAACGGAGGATGCCCCGACGTAGTTGTAGATCTCGTTGGCTCCTTTAGTTCCGGGGACCCCTCTGCCGGTGGGTTTACTGGTATCACTCCGGTTCGCATAGGTGATACCCGCTCCGACGGTGGCGCAGGGTGTGTGGCCGGGCCTCGTTCTTTCCAAGTTACTGGTGGAGTAACGGGAATTCCCTCCGACGCAGTCGCCGCGGCTCTTAACGTCACAGTGGTCACTCCTGGGGCGGCTGGGTACTTAACGGTCTACCCCGAAGGAATAACTCGCCCCGTTGTCTCAACCTTGAACTTCACCGCGGGTCAGGTTGTTCCTAACGGCACGCTTCTAAAGATCGGAAATGCAGGGCAGATAAGAGTATTCGCGAATGCAGGTTGTCCCCATGTAGTCGTTGATGTAGTCGGATGGTTCGCACCGGGTATTCCAACTCTCGGTGGATTCGTCGGGATCACTCCAGCTCGATTGGTTGATACACGTTCGACTTTTGGCTCTTCCTGCTTAAACAGGTCGGTAACTCAACTGGTAGCCGGTTCCGCAGCCGCCCCCGATGTTCCACTCAATGCGGGGGCTGTGGCTTTGAATGTGACTGCGATTGGTGGTTCTGTCCCAGGTTTCATAACCGCGTATCCCTTCGGTGTAGAGCCGCCTACTGCCTCCACCGTGAACTTCAATGCTAGGCAGGTAGTGCCCAACGGGGCACTGGTGAAAGTCGGTGTATCCGGATATGACGCCTTTACCACGAACGGCGGCTGCCCAGATCTAGTCGTCGACGTAGTTGGCTACTTCGTCGGGCCTGGGTAGTCAGTTCTGGCCTAAAGCTCGAGACTAATTTTTGGGCAAAACTAATGGGCGAGTTTGAGGGCTAAATTGTGGTTCTGATCTCTGGTCTTGAGTTGATTATCAAGTTTTGGTATTTGCGAATCTGCCTTTGCTATTCTGCTCGTTCCCCGTCAGCTCAACAGTTGGGAGGCAGCCGTGCCGATCTCCTTTATTACATCTAGCGCGAAGGTCAACTCGGCCGGAAGAAAAGGTCGAGGTATTTTTGCTACCTCTGTAATTCCCGCTGGCACTACAGTCGCCGCCTTCGGTGGGAGCATTACTCACCGAGATGAGTTCTCCGTTCTCCCCGAGTATCGTCGAACGCACTCTCTTCAAATAGATGAAGACCTTTTTCTGCTCTGCCCTGACGAGGATGAACCTGCGGACCTGTTCAACCATTCCTGCACCCCGAACTGCGGCATCGGAGGCAATATTCTCCTAGTTGCCATGCGCGACATTCAAGAGGGTGAAGAGCTGAGCTTTGATTACGCGATGTCAGATGCAGATGACTACGACGAGTTCATCTGCGAATGTGGCGAGATTGGCTGTCGCGGACTAATAACCGGCGCCGACTGGAGACGCCCCGAACTCCAGAGAGCGTATGAAGGATGGTTCTCTAACTACATTTCTGCCAAAATTCGCCGGAATTCGGCTGCCTTTGACCAAGTATCAGAGCAGGGCTTGCAGCACTAGCACGGAGGGTATGGCGTCCTTTTTGAGGGTATCCCTCTAATTGGAGCCTCGAATCCCTAAAATCTCGCTTTAATTAGTCGGCCGACTTTAACGGCGAGAGATTGGGAGAGTCCTTATGAATACGAAGACACGGATCCTTTTAGCTGAAGCAATTGGAACAATGATTCTCGTCATCGGAGGACCCGGTACTGCCATTCTGGCTACGGGGTATTTTGGAGGATTTCGAAACTCCGTCACTCTTCTTGGCGTGGCGCTTGCATTCGGCCTCTCACTACTTGTAGCCGCTTATGCAATCGGTTCTATTAGTGGCTGCCACATCAATCCTGCAGTGACTCTTGGGCTCTGGGCGATTAAGAAGACCAAGGGAGCGGATGTGCCTTTCTATCTCGTCGGCCAAATTTTGGGCGGTGTTGTAGGAGGTTTTGTCATTTTTGCCATCGCTCGGTCATCAACAACAGCTTGGACTGCCAACGCAACCGGGTTTGCCTCTAATGGATATGGTGATCATTCGCCAGGAGGCTTTGGTCTAGGTGCAGCGATTATTGCTGAGATTGTCTTCACGGCTGTCTTCGTCTTCATCATCGCAAGCACGAGTCGCAAGAGTATGAGCCCAGGATTTACCGGTGTGGTTGTGGGCCTCTCTTTGACGCTGATTCACCTAATCTCAATCCCGATTGATAACACCTCGGTTAACCCCGCTAGATCAATCGCAACAGCGGTGTTCCAGAGAGGTTGGGCAATTGAGCAGCTCTGGGTCTTTATTGTCTTCCCAATTATTGGTGGGCTGCTTGGAGCCGGGGCATGGAGAGCGCTCTGCCCCTCAGAAGAGTTCTAAGAAAAGTTTTAGAAGCCTCTAACTAGACTAAGGCGCTTACCCGAGGACCAGTCCCGGGCCTTAAGCCTTAAGGGAGAACGTTCATGGAGAAATTGGTATATCTACTCTGGTCAGACGCTGCATCAACGCCATCGGATAACTACAGCGATATTCGCGGGGAACTCTCATCAAAACTTCTAGCATTGGAGCCAGAGTCTCTATGGATACAGGTCGATGATCAATTCGCTGATGTGCCGGTGCCTCTCCCGATTCCAGAGGAAGAACAAGCTCCAATTGCAGTCGTCTCAATCTGGTTAAACCGCTACGACGACAGAGCTCCCTTTGAAGACGCTATGAACTCCCACTCCAGCCGCATCGCTGGCTATTTAGTGCTCGAATCGATGTACACCGATTACGGCGGTAACCGCCACAGCGAGAAGCGGTCGTGGCCTGATGGTGAGCGCTCTCCGGGGGTCACCATGGTGACTTTGATGGAGAAGCCCGACCGTTTATCCGACGATGAGTGGCTAGATCATTGGCATACCGTTCAATCTCCAGTCTCCGAGGCGATGCAGCCTCGAATCCGCTATGTCCGCAACACAGTCGTGCGTGCAGTTACACCAGACGCACCACCGTATAGAGGCATTGTTGAAGAGTGCTGGCCAACCCCAGAGCACATTACCGACCCCATGCTTTTCTACTGTGCCGGAGACGACGCATCACTGATGAAGGCAAACTTAAGCGAGATGCTCGGTAGCGTCATGGCATTCTTAGATCTAGATCGCATACGTTCCGTCACGATGAGTGAGTATTTACTCAAGACCCAATGATCGTTGAGACCCAGGGGGAGCGTGGCGCTCATCTCGCCATGTTCGCTGCGGCTGGAGCCGCGTTTGCTTGGGGTGTTGGGCCGTTGGCGGTCCGAGCCATAGATGCACCGGTGGCTGTAACGGCATTCTGGCGGCTCTGGATTGCAGTGCCACTGATGTTCTTGCTCGCTCGTTCTTCGGGTGGTTGTAATCGCAAGACACTAAGGCTCAGTATCGTGCCCGGAGTTCTCTTCGCCGGATCATTAATCGCAGGCTGGGGTGCAATCCGAACAACCTCGGTTGCGAATGCAACGATTATCCCTTCGCTCCAGCCAGTATTGGTATTGCTAATAGCGAGCAAGATATTCGGTGAGACGGTTCGCAAACGCGATTTTGTTCTCGGCGCAGTTGCACTTATCGGAGTCCTAGCGTTCATCGTTTCAGCTAGTGAAACATCAGGAGCCTCTAGAAAGGGCGATCTGTTCGCAGTTGCGGGATTGATTATCTGGGTTTCGTACTTTGTTATTACTAAGCAGCTGCGTTCGGGGCGTGATGACATCAACACGATGCCTCTTCTCGCGGGCGTTATGTTCGTAGCGGCCCTGGTGGCCACGCCCTATGTATTGGTAGCAGAGGGTATACCCAAGCCGATTCTCGGCGTCGACTTAATTTGGGTGCTATTCATTGTCGTCGTTCCCGGTGTGCTCGGGCACGGTTTGATGACTTGGGCGCAGCGCCACGCCACGGCGTCGCTACTCTCAATAGTTATGCTCGGTTCGCCAATAGTCTCAGCATTCGGCGCATGGATTTTCTTCAACCAGGCTCTACTGCCGACTCAACTAGTCGCTGCTGTTGTTGTTTTGTCGGCAGTAAGTGGAGTTGTTGTCTCTCATCGCTCGGTGCCAGTAGAGATTGAAGCAACCTAGTAATACAGAGGTTTCTCCGCAAGAATTACTCCGCAACCGACTTTATTTTTAATGCCCGGTAAATGAATCAAGTATCCGATTGCGCATCCGTGCAGGGCGCTGTGTTCTGGTCTCGGATGAATCAATGCTTCTCGTAAGGGCGCCCATAGAGCGAATACCGAGCCAGCGAAAGGGCTCGACCTCCCATTTCTTGGACCTGTGCCCGACCCATGGTAAGTCTGTAAGTGGCGTGTTGGTGCCTGTAATTAGGTCCGAGAGAGTGCGACCCGCCAAATTGCTAGTGGTGACGCCATCACCGATGTAGCCACCAGCCCAGGCGAGTCTGCGATCAGCAGTGATCCCAACGCTGCTTTCCCAATCACGCGGGGCACCTAGTGGGCCACCCCAGCGGTGTGTAATGACTGCCCGGGAGGCAGAGGGAAACATCTCAATCAAAGCCTTCTGGAGCAAGCCGAATGTTTTGGAGTCGGAGTCGTAGGAATCTTTGATGCGCGATCCGAAGTGATAGGGCGCTCCGCGACCGCCGAATGCAATGCGGTCATCGGCGGTTCGCTGGGCGTAGATGATCATTCTCCTTGCATCTGTAAGCGTCTCGCCATTTCGCCAACCGATTTCATCCCAAAAATCAATGCTAAGAGGCTCCGTTGCAATCATCAGCGAGTAGATCGGAATTAACGACCGTTTGCGCTCTGGTATCTGAGAACTCCAAGCCTCAGTAGCGATCACTATTGTTTCAGCAGTAATTTTACCGCCCGATGTGATCACCACACCAGGGCTTAATGACAGTGCATTCGTCTGCTCAAATATTTTTCCTCCGAGCCTCTCGACAGCGATAGCTAAACCACGAGCAAGAACCGCCGGATTAATCCGCGCACAGTTGGGGGTAAAGGCTCCCTCTCTGGTGCCGGCAACTCTTATCATCTCGTCGCATTGGACCTTCGTTAGCAATCTTGAGTGTTGCTCCCCGAGCCCCCAGAATCGGTCATCTTCAACGGATGAAATCGTGCGCGCATCTTGGCTGGGGGAACGCGCAACTGTGAGCGTGCCACCCCTAAGGAAACTCGCGTCTATTCCTTCAACTCTGCAGGTGCGCCCAATATCAGCAATCGATTCGAGCATGGCTTGGTGCATTCTCAGAACACCCTCGACTCCATGAGCCTTGGCCATTGCCTCACGACTACCCGCAAATAGTGCTGAAGCCCAGCCGCCGTTTCGCCCTGAAGCGCCGAAACCCACGATCTCCTTCTCGATGATCGCCACGCGCATCTCAGGATGGTTTATTAATAGTGAGTAAGCGGTCCAGAGTCCTGTGAAACCGCCCCCGATAATCGCAACATCTACAGCGGTGTTTGTGTTGAGAGCGTCACGCGGGGAGAGCGATTCGGGGAGTCCGTCGAGCCAGAGACTTCGGGACCGGTAGCGATCAGTTGAAGCCGAGCCAGTCATACCGGTATTCTCGCACCTATTCAGTCAATTGCGCAGTGCATTTCGACACTGTTCTCTCTAAATCCTAGAATCCGGAGCGAAGAATGAGTGACCGCGATGTTTGATCGTCACGAAATTG
Source organism: Actinomycetes bacterium (assembly GCA_037132095.1). Classification (GTDB taxonomy): domain Bacteria; phylum Actinomycetota; class Acidimicrobiia; order IMCC26256; family IMCC26256; genus IMCC26256. The sequence continues at coordinate 381 of JBAXPT010000082.1, read as the reverse complement.
AAGAGACCCTAAAAAGGTATGTTGCACTTAGGGAGGCAATCGATCTTGGGCGCAATCCCTGGACCGATTTATGCGACTTCTATACAGAGGATTGTGTCTACATAGATCCGGCGTGGGGGAGGGTCGAGGGGCGCGACTCAATACGCGCCTTTATGGTTGAGTCGATGACCGGTCTCGAAGACTGGCAGTTCCCGGTTGAGTTCACTGCAATCTCTGGAGATGATGTCTCAGTTAAGTGGCTGCAGATTCTTCCAGGTAACCGCTCTGATGGCTCGCCCTATGTTCAGACCGGTTGGTCACGCCTCGTCTACGCCGGAGATGGATTATTCCGGTATCAAGAGGACACATTGAACATGACACATGTAATAGAGGATCTAATAG
>JBAXPT010000081.1:0-8029 GCA_037132095.1 Actinomycetes bacterium | reverse complement strand
CTGCCTCCTCAAGTGAGGAGCGCGCAGCCGTGCTGACCCCAGGTGTTCCTTGCCTCTCGGTTGAGGCAGCCAGCACCTTCGGGTGGGCTCGATATGCGCATGACTCAATCGGTATCGATACTTTTGGTACCTCTGCGCCCGGCGACGTAGCGATGCGTCACTTTGGTTTCACGGTAGAGGCAGTTGTAGAACGCGCTCAGGCTTTGGTAACCAATAAGGGGATCTAAAATGGGAAACGGAATATCTCGCCTCAACGAATTTGGGCAGAGTCCTTGGTATGACAATCTCTCTCGAAGCATGCTTAGAAGCGGCGGACTCGATGCCTTGATGACACAGGATGGCATACGCGGAGTTACATCTAACCCAACCATCTTCGAGAAGGCAATGGCTGCCGGTGAAGGCTACGACGAACAGTTGTTGAGTCTTCATCACGCAGGTGCAACTGCGGATGAGGCCTTCTGGGGTCTAGTCGTTCAAGACATAACGGAGGCCGCTGGGATACTCCGTCCGCTATACGAATCAACCGGCGGAGCGGATGGCTTTGTCTCGGTTGAGGTGTCCCCACGCATTGCAGACGATACTCAGGCCACTATCACCCAAGCTAAAGATTTGTTTTCACGTATAGGTGCGCCGAACGTCATGATCAAGATTCCAGCAACCATGGCTGGGCTGCCTGCCATCACCGAGGTAATCGCTGCTGGGATCAACGTGAATGTGACTCTCATTTTCGATCTCGATCGTTACGATGCAGTGCTAGATGCACATCAGCATGGGATAGAGAGACTCATCGCATCAGGGGGCGACCCATCGAGGGTTGCATCAGTAGGGTCATTCTTCGTGAGCAGGGTAGATACAGAGATCGACAAGCGCCTATCGCCAGCTGACCCTCTCAGGGGATTGCCTGCGGTTGCAAACGCGAAGGTCGCATACGACCGTTTTCTTCAGCACTCAGCAACGAGTGAGTGGAGAGAGTTCGAGGAGAAGGGGGCAAAACCCCAGAGGCCTCTCTGGGCCAGCACCTCAACTAAGAATCCAGATTACGCGCCCACCCTCTACGTCGATGAGTTAATTGGAGCAGAGACTGTCAATACCCTCGCTCCGGCATCGATCGAGGCGCTCCGGTCGGGTATAGGGAATCAAAGAGCAGATTCGATAATTGAGGATATAGATGGAGCCTATGTAGTTTTTGAGCGCCTTGCGGCGGCTGGGGTCTCTTACTTCGATGTTACAAAGACTCTTGAGACAGAGGGCGTGGCATCCTTCATAGCTTCTTACGACGAAGTCATCCTCACTCTCGAACGCCGAATCAAAGAGCTCATTAGCTAACACTCCCTAAGGCATTAGTGCAGGAGTAAATTCATCTCATACATGAGTCTGGAATTTCGCATGCTGAATTTACCTATTAAGCGCCTAGGCTGCTGATATGGCGCTGAACCGTGAGCATGTAGACCTCATCAATGCGCCCCTGAGTGACCTTCTCAGCGAGGCATCTCGGCTTCGCGATTATGGGCATGGGAACCGAATGACCTTCTCTCCGAAGGTATTCATTCCTCTTACAATGCTCTGTCGTGATCGTTGTGGATACTGCACCTTTGCGAAGCCTCCGGCGCATCTTGAGAATCCATATCTCGGAGTTGATGAGGTCATCAGCATCGCTAGCAAGGGGCGCCAATCTGGTTGCTTCGAGGCTTTATTTACACTCGGCGAGGAGCCCGAGGAGCGATACCCAGTCGCGCGCGATTGGCTCAATGCAAATGGTTACACGAGCACTCTCGACTACTTGGTCGCTGCTGCCGGTGCGGTGCTTAACGAAACAGGGATGCTCCCCCACGCTAATCCTGGCGCCATTTCCGAGGGGGAACTTCTACGCCTAAGAGCGGTGAGCCCTTCACAAGGAATGATGATTGAGACACTTGCTGCACGCCTCGGCGAGGCTGGTGGGCCACACTTTGGTGCCCCCGATAAAACTCCAGAGCGTCGCCTCGCAACTCTTGAGGCTGCAGGTCGCGCGATGGTTCCATTTACTACAGGCATACTCGTAGGCATTGGAGAGACTAGAGAAGAGCGCCTTGAGGCTTTGATTGCGATTCGCGATTCGCATGGGCGCCATGGACACGTTCAAGAGGTGATTGTTCAGAACTTTTTACCCAAGCCCGGTACCTCAATGCATCGCAGCGATCCATGCGATTACGACGAATACTTGCGCACGGTAGCCACGGCTCGAATTGTTCTCGGGTCGGAGATGCATATACAGGCTCCCCCAAATCTCTCTGATCCCGAGCAACTCAGTGCTCTGATTGGAGCAGGTATTGATGATTGGGGTGGTGTATCTCCAGTTACTCCAGACCATGTAAATCCAGAGCGTCCATGGCCCGCATTGGATGCTTTACGCGACGCCACTGAAACTGCCGGTAAGAGCCTGGCTCCACGCCTCACTGTTTACCCAGAATATGCATTAGACGATGCGTGGATACACCCTGATGTACGTACTGCAGTGCGCAGAGCAAGCGACTCTGAGGGGCTTGCTCGTGATGATGAGTGGTCCGCAGGGAGTAACGAGACTCCCCCGGTGCTTCTTATCTCAACTGAGATACGCGCATCTGGAGCGGTCGCTGAAGTAATTGCCGGGGTTGAGGCCGGCGAGCAAGTTGGCTTTGATGAGATTGTGACGCTCCTTGAAGCGCGTGGTCAAAACGCTCAGGCCGTTTACCGTCTAGCGGACGCTCTCCGCCGAGAAATCATCGGAGACGTTGTCACTTTCGTGCGCAACCGAAATATCAACTACACCAATATTTGCACCTTCAAGTGCCGCTTCTGCGCCTTCTCTAAGGGGCCGCTCTCGCTAAATCTCCGAGGCAAGCCATACATGCTCGGCGTTGAGGAGATCCAGCGCCGTGTAATTGAAGGTGTGGAGTGTGGCGCAACAGAGGTTTGTTTACAAGGTGGGATCCACCCAGATTTTGATGGTGACTACTACTTAGACCTAGCGCGTGCAGTTAAAGAAGTAGCACCTGATATCCACATCCATGGCTTTACGGCATTAGAGGTCACCGAGGGTGCAAAACGCCTTGGAATGCCGTTAAAAGACTACTTAATTCTGGCGAAGGAAGCGGGGTTAGCGACACTTCCAGGGACAGCAGCTGAGGTTCTCGATGACGAAGTACGGGCGATTATCTGCTCCGACAAAGTCAATACTGAAGAATGGCTAGAGGCACATCGCACTGCTCATTCTGTCGGGCTTAGGTCCAATGTAACGATTCTCTTTGGAACAGTTGAGAACCCGCGACACGTCGCGAATCACATGCTTAGGACTCGCGCACTGCAGGCTGAGACCGGCGGGTTCACAGAGTTCGTTCCTCTCCCGTTTGTGCATATGGCTAGCCCGATCCACCTTCAAGGTAAGTCGAGGCTCGGCCCAACCTTCCGTGAGGTATTACTAATGCATGCCGTCGGGCGCATCGCATACCGCGGTTCGATTGACAATATTCAGGTCTCTTGGGTTAAGTGCGGCACAGTAGGTGCTTCTCAGATTCTGCAAGCAGGGGCCAACGATCTTGGTGGGACGTTGATGGATGAGAGCATCTCTCGTGCTGCAGGCGCATCTCACGGGCAAGAAGTTGATGAATTCGAACTGCGCAGCATCGTCGAGGGAATTGGACGGCCGTTGGAGCAGAGAACCACCCTCTACGGACGGGTAACAACTATCGGTCGCCGACTGCGACCGGTAGATGACGATGGACTCTTGGCAACGCACGCCCATGTTGCCCCCAAGGTGGAGAATGGAGCCACCTTGGCTACTGCAGAAAATGGCCAGGGCGTACCCGTACAAATAAGCAGCCGTTTACTCAGTGGAGATCGTAAATAATGACACCAGAAGCGACACCTATGACCATGCGAGATGCAACAATTGATTTCGATGTTCTCGCCATTGGGAACGCGTTAGTAGATGTCCTCGCTCAGGAGCCAGATTCTTTTCTAGATGATCACTCTTTAGTCAAAGGTTCTATGACGCTGATTGATGCACTCCACGCAGAGGCTCTCTACGACGCCATGGGGCCGGGAGTAGAGGTCTCTGGAGGATCTGCCGCGAATACCACCGTCGGCATCGCTTCATTCGGGGGGCGAAGCGCATTCATAGGTCGAGTCAAAGACGATCAGTTAGGCACAGTATTCGCTCACGATATTCGCGCTGCTGGCGTTCATTACTCAACCCCCGCTACCAAGACTGGCCCCCCTTCAGGTCGCTGCCTCATTTTGGTTACTCCAGATGCTCAGCGAACAATGGGCACCTTTCTGGGTTCGTCAAGTTTTTTAACGCCTGACGATGTAGATGCTTCGCTGGTTCAACGCTCTGCAGTTACATATCTTGAGGGGTATCTCTGGGATGAGCCAGATGCAAAAGCAGCGTTTATCTATGCAGCGAATCTCGCCCACGAAGCAGGGCGTCGCGTCGCTCTTTCTCTCTCTGATGCCTTTGTTGTAGACCGTCACCGGGCCGAGTTTCTTGATCTTGTTGACGGACATATTGATCTTCTCTTTGCGAATGAAGTTGAGATTTGTTCTCTTTACGAGACAGAGGATTTTGACGTTGCCCTGCAGCGAGTGAGTGGCCACTGCGAAGTTGCAGCCCTTACTCGAGGAGAGAAAGGCGCCGTTATTGTGAGCAGCGATGCTGTGCACATTATTGATGCTGCCAAAGCCACGCGTGTAGAGGACACGACAGGAGCTGGCGACCTATTCGCAGCCGGGTTCCTTTACGGATTTACACATGGATATGAGCTATCGGTCTGTGGACACCTCGGTGCACTCGCTGCCCTGGAGGTAATCGGGCACATGGGTGCTCGCCCAATGGTGAGCCTCGCCGAATTGGCAGCGCCGCTCCTCTAAATAAGCAACTGCTCTGCGATATAGATGGGCGAGGTGCTCAACTACTCAAGATTCTCCACCATATCGTCGAGAGCGCGTATTGCTTTCTCTATTGCCCTTCGTGCCTGAAGGACGCGCTTCTCGTCTCTCGCCGCATCGGCATCTCCAGTAGCAGCGTCTCTCAATTTGTCGTATGCGAGATCACGTAGATCTTCCTCGATCACTCTTAGCTTCTCCACAATCAACTCTGTATCCATTTAACTCCCCCAAATATGTCACTCATAACGGGCTGATGAAGGGCTAATAACCGGCTAATGACGGGCTAATAACAATCGTAATGATTGATGGCGCACTACGCTCGCACCATATGTCAGAACTGCAACTCTCGGAATACATCTCATCGAACCGTGAGTTAATTATTGAACGTCTCAGCGATTGGATAGCGATACCTTCGATCTCCTGTGAACCTGGCCACTCAGGCGATGTTCGACGCTCTGCAGAGTGGTGCGCCGGGCAGATGCGCGAGGCTGGACTGGAGAATGTTCACCTCATAGAGACACCACTCCATCCCAGCGTGTACGGAGATTGGCTGCATGCTGGCCCCGAGGCGCCAACCGTCGTTGTGTATGGTCACCACGATGTCCAGCCTGTAGACCCGGAGTCTGAGTGGGACTCCCCTCCCTTTGAAGCAACAGAGCGCAACGGTCAACTCTTTGCTCGAGGATCGGTAGATGATAAAGGGCAGGTGCTGTACCACCTAGAGGCTGTACGTGCGCTTTTATCTCGTGACGGTGTCCTCCCAATCAATATCAAATTTGTGATTGAGGGTGAGGAGGAATTTGGAAGCCCAAACTTTGAGGACCTTCTTACCTCTAATAAGGAGCTCCTCTACTGCGATGCCGTAATTGTCTCTGATACGGGGATGCTCTCCATCACCGAGCCCTCAATGTGTATCGGTATGCGCGGTCTTGCAGGCTTCGACGTACATATTCGATCCTCGAGTACCGATTTACACTCGGGGGTATTCGGTGGAGCGGTCCTAAATTCTTCCCATCTAGCAGCCGAGATAGTCGCTTCCCTTCATGATTCAAATGGGAGAGTGGCGATCCCTGGGTTCTACGACTCCGTGCTCGAACTCACTCCTGAAGAGAGGCTCGCTATGGAGGCGCTTCCATTCGACGAGGCTGATTTCCGAAGAGCGGCAGGCTGGGCGCCCTTGATAGGAGAAACAGGGCGCAGCACACTAGAACGCACTGGGAGTCGGCCTACTGCCGATGTCGTTGGGATCACATCTGGCTACAGCGGAGTCGGAGTAAAAACCATCGTGCCCTCAACTGCGAACATCAAAATAACTTTTCGCCTTGTACCGAATCAGGATCCAGATCATATTGCTGAGCTGTTTCACGCATGGCTACGCCCGCTAATGCCAGAGGGTGTCGAGGTTGAGGTTTGGGAGGAGGGGCGAGTCTCACCAGCGCTTACCCCTATTCACCATCCAGCGGTGCAGGCTGCCTCTCGTTCGATCGAGAAGGTCTGGGGCAAGGCTCCATATTTGGTTCGAGAGGGAGGGAGTGGCCCGGAGGAGGCTCTTGGGCGAGTCCTCGAGGCGCCTGTTGTGTTTCTAGGAGTTGGGCTTCCAGATGACAACATCCATGCACCGAATGAACGAATAGTTCTAGAGCAGTTTTGGAGAGGCCTACTAGCCGTAGGTGAACTCTGGTTTGATATGGCGGGGACGCCTGGAATTAGGAAGGTTACGTAATGACCGGTCCAACACGAGAGTGGGTTGTATTCAACGACCCTAAGCGCAAGAGGCATGTCTGGCATTTTGACGTCACCTACCTTGTCTCATCGCATCAATGCATCTTCGGCTCCGGCTGCCAAGGTGTCCTTAACGAGAAGTCCCCTGAGATGTCTCAGGGATGCTGCTCTTACGGAGCGCACTTCTCTGACAAGAAAGACCGGCGGAAAATTGAGAAGATTGCTATTGAGCTAGACCCTGAAATCTGGCAGTACGCAAGTGTCGGCCTTAAGAAGGGCATCTCAAAGAAGAATGGTAAGGATGATTGGCAGACACGACTCGTTGATGGGGCCTGCGTCTTTCTGAACCGGCCCGAGTTTGAACTTGGCGCTGGATGCGCGCTCCACGTTCATGCAATGCGTAACAATGTGCACCATTCAACTGTTAAGCCTGAGGTTTGTTGGCAGGTACCCCTGCGGGCTATCGAAGAGTTTGATGAGGATGCAGATGATGGTGTTGTCCACCATCGCATCACCGAGTTCGCTCGTCATGGATGGGGTGAAGGCGGAGAGGAGTTTGCGTGGTGGTGTACAGAGGAAGCTGCAGCATTCTCGGGTGCAGAGCCTGTCTACAAATCAATGGCACCCGAACTTCGGCTTATGGTCGGTGAAGTTCTCTATGAGCAGATGGCCGCTTATTTAGATGCTCGAGTTGAGGCGACACCTGCTCCGCTACGCCACCCTTCTGAGACAAAAATTGTTCTCGGGGCTACAAGAACGACCACCGGCCGAAATAAATAAAGCGTCTTACAGATAGAGCCCGGTCTGTCCGCCTTCACGCCCAGATGCAACAGCATGAACATCGCGCTCACGGAGAATTAGATAGTCGTCTCCGCGTATCTCAACCTCAAAACCAGCATCTGGAGCGAACAGAACAGAGTCAGATTCCTCAACGTTTCTAACCGTTGGCCCCACTTGACTGACCTCGCCCCAGACGAGTCGACGGTCAACATTTGCGGTTGCGGGGATCAATATCCCAGAGCGTGACTTACGCTCTCCAGCCTCTCGAGAGGGAACGACCAGGATGCGGTCGGCCATCATTCTGATCGCAAGTTTCGGGTCTGTCTCTGCGCTTCGTGCTGCTCTAGGCATGGACGGAACTGTACCGTCGGAGGGTCTGCCTAACAGCCTCGGATGGATTTAGAGGCTCTTTGTAAGTTTTGGTAACACTCGGGCTAGTTTTGAGGGTGATGTCAGCACTATACGAACCAACCCCAGCAGTGCCCGAAGGTACTCAGGAATTAGGCGAGACCTCGCGAGAGCAGGCCGGAGAGCCTTTAGGTCAACAAAAACAAACTGGGGCGCTTAACAAACTTCGCATCTACTTCATGCTCACCAAGCCGCGCGTGATTGAACTTCTCCT
>JBAXPT010000080.1:0-8049 GCA_037132095.1 Actinomycetes bacterium | reverse complement strand
GCGAGGATCAAAACCAAGAATCTCTGGCACAATCGGAAGGCTCAGAGAGCGAGCGAATGGCGAGGTGATGTCGTCACCGAGTGCATTAGAGAAACGCAGTTTGGTCACGACAACATGTGGATTATCGACTGCGAAGTCGCGCACAAACGCAGAGGTCTCCAGTAGCGACCGCTCGACCTCGGTGTGGGGAGGTGTTGTGCGCTCCATCTCTTCACGGAAAAAATATGGGTCTCGCTTGCCTGCTCCGTACATCAACGTTGAAGACTTAACAATCAGCTTTCGAACTGTGCTTCCAGCCGCTCCAGCGGCTGCTAATAGGTTCATTGTCCCGATCACGTTAACTTCATGCATGCGTCGATTGCTGTTCTCTGTCGAGTCAACAAGCAGATGGGTATGGAGAATTGTGTCGACCTTTGTCGCCTTCACGATGCGCTGCAGAATTGAATAATCAGAGTCGGCTCTAACAAACTCTGTCCGTTCGAGAGGAAGACGCGGTTCATCTGTGTCGAGTCCAACAATTACTTCTACATCGTCAAACTGCTCAAGAGCCTGAGCGAGACGACTCCCCCAGAATGTTCCTAATCCGGTTACTAGTACTCGCATAATTGACCTACCACCAAGTGCTGCGGCGTGAGCGCAGCATGTCGTAGAGGGCCTCTTGAATGCGTCCGCGAATCATCTCTGAAGCATCCATAACGCGTGCTCTTGAGTAACGCTCTTGATCTGGCTCGGCAGTAAAATGGATCGGTTCGAGGACACGAATGCGGAATTTTGCAGGTAAATAGGCCAATCCCCCAAGGGGGCCGAACATCAGCATGTTGGCGGTAATCGGCGCATATGGGATGCCAAGAAGGTTTGCTAGGCGCTTGCTCTTGAAGAGAATCGGCATCGACTCCTCTGCCCCGACCACTGCAATCGGAATAATCGGAACACCTGCGCGCATCGCAATCTCAACAAACCCACCGCGACCAAAGCGGGCGAGTCGGTACCTGTCTTTGTAGAGTTTGCCTGTTCCCTTCGCGCCTTCGGGGAATACGAGAACCAACTGCTGATCTTCTTTAAGAAGTCGGTATGCGTTGTCTGGGTGAGCAGTTACTCCGCCAGAGCGCGACCAGAGAGTTCCGATGCCGGGTAGATCTCTAAATAGGTACTCGGCGAGTCCGTATACGGGTCGCCCCAACTCTGTCTCAATGCCGTGCATGATCGCCGGAGCATCGGATGGAATCGCTCCAGCATGGTTTGAGACAAGTAGAGCGCCGCTCTCGGTCGGGATGTGCTCAATGCCTTCCCACTGCACGCGGAACCAGTATCGGTAGAGCGGGTCGTATATGCGACGGGCGATACTGCGCACACGTTCGCTACGCCCCCACGGGTCTACATCTCCTCGGCGAATCTCGCGGTCTGGTGGCTCTGGGTCGGGGAGTTCACGAGCACGTCGGGCAGGCATAGGCACTAGCGATTGGTTGGAGGCTTGCTCTGCTCTAGGCCCAAGATCTATGACGTTAGATTCATCGGCAATGGCCTCAACGACGCGCTGAGATCTCTCAAATGAGGCTCGCTCATTGCTCGATTTGGGGTCGTCAAAATGCCCGGGCATACCGCTAGGCAACATCACCTACGGCCTCACCGCAACTCGGCGCCTGAAACACCTCTCAATGGGGCGCAGCTGAGCACGTTTAGTGGCCAAGAAAGAACCAAGAAAGAACACTGTCACACCCATCTGCGAGAGTCATTTACGTGACTGGTGTACCCGCTCTTCGCTTCGCCTCTGTGGCCCGCTCCCTCGGAACCGCTGCGCGCGCCTCAGGCCTTGAGGTCCCTGCATTCCGCAGCCCGCCTCGCATTCCCGATGTCAATCGATCGATTCGGCGCTACCCAGGGGGGTCTGTCGTCTCCGTCAAGATCAAGGGGCGCCCCCTCGGAAGGGTTGTAGAGGACATGGTCGATGGGGTACTCATCTCTAATCGAGTTCGGGGCGAGGCATCCCCAAGGCTCCGCCTGGCTCTTCTGCGCGCTGCCCTCGGTGAATTTCTTCCAGAGACTCAGCTCCCTAATACTCAGGTCGCAGATCGAGGAGGTGCGGAGGCATCGCCGGTAATCCGCGCTGATTCGTTACCTGAGGCACTCGCGGCATCTACCCTTGAGCAACCTGCCCGGGTGGCGGAACGGCATACGCAGGCGGCTTAAAACCGCCCGCCCGAAAGGGCTTACGGGTTCGAGTCCCGTCCCGGGTACTGAAGAGGTGTGAATCGGGCAGGGTGCGGTGGCCAAGCTTGTAGATCTCTGCGCCTAGTGTGGCGGGTCTATGCAGATAAGTACCGCAATGTTTTGTGATTTCGCACAGGTTCGAGAGGGGCTCCTATTCGTATCCTCGGGTGGAGTGACTAGATCCCTTCGCGATGAACTCCCCGCTCCTATCGGAGTTTTCCTAGCCCTCGTGATTGAACTTGATCGCTTCGAAGCCCAGCAGCAGCACATCATTCGCGTGAGCATTATGGATGAAGACGGTAAAGAACTTGCAGAGGTAAACGGAACATTCGAGTTTGGTTCGCCCGAGCTGCTCTTAATAGATGAGCAGCCATCAATCCCGATAACCCTTGATATCCGCAATGTGGCGGTCGAGCGTTATGGGCCGGTACTCGCGAGCATCTATATCGACGGCGTTCTGCTCAACGGAGTAACCCTTCACATGATGCAGTCACCTAGCTCTTAGCCCCGTCTTACGCTCTTAGCGTTAGCCCGCCGTCGCTAATTAAAGAGCGATTCCAAAGACTCCGCCGAGTTCATTTAGAGCGTCTCCGACATCGGCGACCTTGATCGTTGTCATCCCCATTGCTCTTGCAGGTTTGAGATTTATCCCTAAATCGTCGAGGAAAACTACCTCGCTCGGTTTTACTGCGAGTCGCTGACAGGTCAATTCATAGATGCGCGGATCAGGTTTGCGCATACCCTCGACGGCTGACTCCACGACGATGTCAAAGAGGCCAAGGTGCCCGAGCGAGTGAGGCTCTGCATCGGTGCGTCCGCCGGCGACTGCCCAGTTATTTGTTAGCGCACCTATGAGTAGTCCAATACTTCTTAAGGCATTAATTGCAGCGACCATCTCTTGGCGCGGAGTAAGGCTCGAACCCACCATGGCCATGAGTTGCTTTGCAGAGATCTCCTCGCCTGCAAGTAAAGCCTCGTCCTCCAACTCAGTGCAGAACTCCTCGAAGGTCACGTCACTTCTCTCTAGTCGTGCCCATGCACCGCCTTCAGCGCTGCGCGCAATTACTGCGCGCACAAATCCCGTACTTAGACCCTCTTCCATTTCGTATGCATCGAATGCATCGAATGGGGACGGGAAGACAACTCCCCCTAGGTCAAAGAGAACCGCACGGAACTGAGTCGAGTTGCCTTCGGGTTGTGCTTGGATCACAGGCAGAGTTCGGCCATCACGCGGATTGCCTCAATCTGGGCAGACCCCACAATTAGGGTCCCAACTCCAGATTCGCGCCAAGCATCAAGACGGTCAGCGATGCGCTCCTTAGGTCCGATGAGTGCGATCTCATCCACGAGCGAGTCGGGTACTGCAGCCGCAGCCTCGCGCTTCTTGCCGTCAAGGTATAGATCCTGAATTTCTTTGGCCTCGGCCTCAAAGCCGTAACGACATGCGAGGTCGTTGTAGAAGTTCTTCCCTCGAGCGCCCATCCCGCCAACGTAGAGAGCGATCATTGGCTTAGCGAAGCCGCGAAGCATCTCGAGATCGTCTCCTAGGAGCACTGTGACCGTAGGAGCAATATCGAAATTGGCGAGGGTCTTATCACTGCCGGCTTTAGCGAACCCAGCCTCAACTGCGTCTTCAAACGCATCTGCGTAGCGCTCTGGCGAGAAGAATATCGGTAGCCATCCGTCCGCGATCTCTGCTGCAAGCTCAACGTTCTTTGGTCCAATCGCAGCGAGGTAGATCGGGATGTCAGAGCGCCTCGGGTGCACGATGATCTTTAGGGGCTTGCCTAAACCAGTAGCGCCGGGACCTGTATATGGAATGTCGTAGTGCGCGCCGTGGTGCTCAAGCGGGGCCTCGCGTCGGAGAATTGTTCGAACAATCTCAACATATTCACGAGTCCGACCTAATGGTTTTCCGTAAGCCTCGCCGTGCCATCCCTCTGCTACCTGAGGGCCGGATGCGCCGAGACCAAGCATGAATCTTCCGCCGCTCATTAGGTCAAGCGTCGCTGCGGTCATAGCGGTCATGGCTGGGGTACGCGCAGGCATCTGCATGATCGCTGGGGCGAATGACATGTTCTCGGTATTCGCGAGCATCCATGTCAGCGGAGTAACTGCGTCAGTTCCATAAGCCTCTGCTGTCCATCCCGAGGAGTATCCAAGGCGGTCGGCCTCTCGCGCCACTGCTAGCGCTCCTTCAAGATTTGATCCCCAGTCTTGATAACCAAAATTTACGCCGAGTTTCATTATGTGCCTCTCCCTGAGGCCGGACTCTTGCCCGGCGATTTTGTTATGTTTCCACGCTTCGTTGTATCGGTGCGAACTATTGGCTGAAGAATCCCGCGTCGCGATAACTGATGGGACTGCGGCGAGATTCTCTTGCCCCCAACGCGTGAGGCGATGGGTAGGGGTTAGCCCTAGGCTGTAATCATGATTGATCTACATACCGAGGTAGTTGCGCCACCAACCGCTAAGCGCATTTTGATGCTGATCCATGGATTCGGTGCCGATGAGCGTGACCTCGCAGGGCTTCTTCCCTACCTTGACCCGGAGGGCGCTTACTGTGTTCTGCTGCCTCGCGGTCCAGAGGGGGTTGCGGGCACCCCTGGGTATGCCTGGTATCAGTGGGACTCCTCGGGTGCTCCAGATATAGCGCGCTTTACTGAGTCACTAGACGCACTCGATGCTCTCCTAGACAGTGAGTGCGAGGCGCGTGGTTTTGAGCGCTCGGAGGCAATCGTTGGGGGCTTCTCGCAGGGCGCAGGGATGGCCCTTGCGCTGGCGCTGCGCAGTGGGCCCACCATGCCCAAGGCTGTGTTAGCTATGAGCCCTGCGATCCCTGGTCCGCCCCTCCCCGTGCTGGTCGACCCGGAGAGCATCAAGGGTCTACCAATCCTCATTGAGCACGGTACCGAGGACGAGATAGTCAAGGTCGCCAACGCACGCTCCCTCGCTCGGGACCTTGAGTCGCGCCTCGTACCTGTTACCTACTTGGAGTTTCCGATGGGGCATGGCGTGGCGATTGAGGGGATCGAGGCAGCGCGAGTCTGGCTCGCTGAGGTCGAGGCGGGGGAGTTGCCGTCGGTACCGGTGCCAGACGATCCGCAAGAGGGTCCGGTTCGCAGTGTGACCACCGCTTTATTCGCGCGCGAGGTTCTTCAGAGCGAGTTGCCTGTGATCGTTGATTTTTGGGCGCCTTGGTGTCAACCGTGTAGGCAGGTCTCACCGATTGTTGAGCAGATGGCGATAATGCGCGCTGGTGCTTACAAGGTCGTGAAGATAAACATCGATGAGGAGCCGAGCCTCGCTGAGAAATTTGGTGTACAGAGCATCCCAATGATCGCTCTATTTAGAAACGGCCGACTCGAGCGCGTATGCCAAGGGGCCAAGCCGCGTCCTCAGATTGAGGCTGATCTCGGAATGCTTGTTATTCCCTAACTGCCCATCTGAGCAGATGCTGATCAACCCGGTCGCGCAGCACCCATGATGTTGCCCATGGAGGCGATCTTCACGACATCGCCTGTCTGGGGCGCTGTAATAATCAAGCCTCCGCCGATGTAAATCGCCACGTGTGCGGACCCGTTTGACCCCCTGAATACAAGGTCTCCAGGCTGGAGTGCTGAGAGAGGAACATGCGGGAGCGATCTGTACTGGGCTCCGGAGAAGTGGGCCAGACGGACTCCCGCCGCTCCCCATGCAGCCATTGTGAGCCCTGAGCAGTCGAAGGTATTGGGGCCTGAGGTTGCGTAGCGGTAAGGCTTTCCAAGCTGTGCTCTAGCGAAAGCAATCGCTGTCGCGGCGCCGGGGGATGGTGCCGGAATATTGGGGAACCTCTCAGGATTACCGGTTCGGCCTCGACCTAGGTTCGAAGTGGTATTGCGCACTGTGGCCGCGCGACGTGCCTGCTCCTGAGATACAAGCCTGGCAATATCTCCCTTGACCTGAGATAGGAGTCGTCGCTGCTCGGCGTTGGCTGCAGTGACCTGAGCCTGGGCACTTGCTACAGCATCTCGCTGAGCCGCAGCAGCGGCTTTCTGGCGCTCGAGCTCGGCCTTCTGTACGGCTAGTTCCTCGCGTGCGCGCTGGAGCGTCTCAAGGAGAGTGCCATCGGCCTCCGCCGCGGCGGCCGCGTATTTTGACCGGATACCTAGCTCGTTGATCTTCTTAACGCTTGTTGCGCGAAGTGGGGTGCCCGTAGCGGCTCCCTTGTAGATGGTAGAGGCGCGGGTCGAGAGGAGCCCAGTTATGCGGGTTGTCTGTGCCTGTGCCTCATCGGTTCGTCGCTGAGCCTCTGCGATGCCTGCCTGGGCCTCTGCGACCCGGAGGCGTGCACCATTTAGGCGCTCGGAGAGCAAGTTGGTCCGTTCGCCGTTCGCAGCGATTGATGCCTCGAGCGCCGCTGCTTGGCGACGCTTGCTATCGACGGGAGCGCTAGAGGCAATTCCTGCGAAGCCGATAGAGGCCGAGAGGAGAGTTGCGATGAATGGTGTTATTGATTCTCTGAAGTTCATTTGGGGGCCGTCCTCTGATCCGAGCGCATTGCTCGTCTCCTCGGTTGGTCCTTGCCGAACACGGCTTGCACAGCAGTTGGACAGGTTTAGAATTGGACATGACAACCCAAAGGTGAGGGGTTGCTGATGCCCTAGACCCTAGGCGGCGGGGCAGTCCAAGTGCTACGCGGGGAGCCAAAAAGGGCTCTGACCAGCACTTTCGCGATATTTTGGCCTAGGAGTCTTTGAACTCCGGGGCCGACCAAGCCATCGCCTTGGCAATCGACTTAGCGACCCTCTGCCACTCGGTTGGGTTCCATCCCTCAGCTACCTCGCCTACCGAAGTGTCCTGGCGAATGTGAACCAAAGCGGGGAGAGAGGTGATCCCAAGGCCTGCCATAAGACTCCGCTCGGGGTCGACGAAGGTCATTACCTCGTCGGCCCTCTTGCCGAGGATTCTTCGTGCAATCGCTGAAGTGGTTGGAACAACAAACGCGGTTCGGCAGTCTGCGTCCCCAAGTACCTTGAAGATCTCGTCGGCGATCGGGAAGTACTTTGTCGCCTCCATCTCGTCGGGGAGGATGACGAGGCACAACTGAAACATCGTGGTCCAGTCGTCTATGGAGCGACTGCTTCCGGAGATTGTCTCGAGGGCCAATTGGGGATCTGGGTTGGTTGCCACAGTTTGGAAGGTTACCCTGCCGCGCTAGGTAGCCTCGGTCTCGCCCGGCCCCCAAATTGTTAGAGGGGCCTTCTTGACGGGAGCGAGCCATGAGCAGACGAGACATCATCCGCATGACCGAGGACGAGGTTGAGGCCTACCTCACCTCAGGGCGAGATCTTCAAGTTGCCTCCATCAACGCTGACGGCACCCCGCACCTTGTGACGATGTGGTTCGCTCTTGTAGATGGTGACCTCTGCTTCTGGACCTACGGACGCAGTCAGAAGATCGTGAATCTCCAGCGCGACCCTAGGGTGACGGTGCTTGTCGCCGATGGTGATGTCTACGAGAAACTGCGTGGAGTATCCGTGGCGGGGACGGCCACGGTTATCGAGGATCGAGATGAGGTCAACGCTATTGGCGAGGCCGTCTTTGAGAAATACTGGATGCCGATTACTGACGAGGCGGTGCGCGAGGGTGTGCACGCGATGGGCGCCAAGCGCTTAGGGGTGCGGATCAGCCTCGAGAAGGTCGTCTCCTGGGACCACTCCAAACTAGAAGGCGCCTACTAAAAACTGCTTCCGAAGTTGGCGGAGATTAGAAGCCTAGGGCTCGCAGCATTGATGGCGGGATTGATCCAGGGCTCTCACCTGTAGCGAGCATCTTTGCTCTCTCCACATTGATCGCATC
>JBAXPT010000079.1:0-8064 GCA_037132095.1 Actinomycetes bacterium | reverse complement strand
GCCTTGCGCTTCGCGGGAGCCTTCTTAGCGGCTTTACGCTTTGCTGGGGCCTTCTTTGCTACTGCCTTACGAGTGGCTTTCTTCTTTGCCGGAGGCATAGTTACCACCTTTCTGTGGGTTATGTATTACCTGATCCATCGAAGCACCCTGCGGGTGCAGGAGTTCGGTGGATTCAGTTCACGGCTGACTTGAAGCCGGCTGCTGCCGAGAACTTCACGCCATTTGATGCCGCGATCTCTATAGTCGCACCTGTCTGCGGGTTGCGTCCTTGACGCGCCGCGCGGTGTGACTTATTGAAGGAACCGAAACCAGGGAGAGCGACTTTCTCGTCTGCCTTTACGGCTGCTACGACGGCGTTGATAACACCGGCGAGCACTTCCTCAACGTCCTTCTTAGGCATTCCAGTTGCTTCCGCAACCTTGTCAACAAGCTCTGCTTTATTCATTTACTTCCTCCGAGATTTCATTGCCCCCACCGAGGTGAGGACTTATTGTCGATTCGCATTCAAGCGGCCCGATGCAATCCTTTAAATGGATGCCCCAGACTAAATGCCTGAATAACTCCTCGAACAACTCCGCCGTTGTCCTAAGAACCATTACACACTTACACGCGCGTTTGGGGGATTTCCACTGCAAGGCACTCTTAGTTCATTTTTATAAGGGCTCTATGCAACTTCTGCTAAACCGATTTTCGCCGTCAGTCCCGTGGTCTAATGACTACCGCGAAGCATGATCAAATAGAGGCCATGGAGTTCACCGCACCAATTGCCGACGGCCTATATGACGTCATCATTATCTGGGCTGATGAAGTAGGCGATGGAGCTCTATCCGTTGACTTAGTCATCACAACTGGGGATAAAAAGGGTGAATTATTGACGTTACGCGCGTACAATCTCACTCAGCGTGATCCAATTGACCTCGCAGCACACCCATGCAGAGTTCGCGTCTTAAACGGAGAACCGGAGATTCTGCTGTAATGATTCGTATCGAATTCGCTTTCGACACGAATT
This sequence comes from Actinomycetes bacterium, assembly GCA_037132095.1. Classification (GTDB taxonomy): domain Bacteria; phylum Actinomycetota; class Acidimicrobiia; order IMCC26256; family IMCC26256; genus IMCC26256. Next base: position 7,055 of record JBAXPT010000079.1, on the reverse strand, counting down.
TTGGAGCAGATATTTGAGCGAGATTCAGCAATTTTAATCGTGAATTTTTGCGCCGGAGTCAATACTTAAAAATCCGAAATCGAGTTCAAAAATAATTTATAAAAAATATTTAAAAAATCTCAAAATGGCGCGCAATCTCATCTCTAACGTCACTAGAAGAATGTTTGCCTCGACGTATTTTCAAGAAATCGAGAGTTACATACTCAACCCATGCGAGGATGAAGCGTGCCTAAAAGTCAGAAGCTGAGTGGAGAGCAGAGCCCATCTCGAGACTCTAAGACGAAGCCGCGGGTAGTTGTTGCAGGCCTCGGTGACGTTGGAGTACTCGTAGCCACGCGTCTCAGTAGGCGCTGTGAGGTGGTAGCGATCTCTACCCGCCCGGCATTGGTAAGCGGGCAGGAGCTCGGAACCCGCCTCACCGACCCAACGAGTTGGAGACGCACATACCTTGTCCCCTACCAAAGGTTCCGTCGCCTAGACCGCGTGCGCCAAATACAGGGGCGGATTATTAGAGCGGACCTCGAGGGAGACTCAGTAGAGATCGAACTCTCGGATGGCACAATAATTATTGAGCCATATGACATCTTCGTTATCGCCACTGGGGCCTCGAACGGTTTCTGGCGGCACGACCGAATAGAGGACATCGCTACGACCGATGCGGGTTTGGTCTCATTATCAGAGGAGCTCAAGGCGTCCAAAATTATTGCGGTAGTAGGCGGCGGCACTACCGGCGTCAGTGTCGCTGACAACCTCGCTCGTCGCGGGGGCGCCGAGGTGCACCTGTTCCACAGTGGAGAGCAGCCGCTCCCTGGATACCACCCGAAGGCGCGGTCATGGATCACTCGAGTGCTCGCCTCGGATGGAGTCAATCTCCACTCTGGGCATCGTGCGATTACCCAAGAGGGCTTCACTGGAGAACGCCTTACACATGACCCAATCGAGTGGGCGACCGGGCAGGAACCATTTACTGCAGACGTCACCCTCTGGGCAGTCGGTGGAATGCGGCCGCATAGTAAATTCCTACCCGCTGAGGCGCTCGACGATTCAGGCTTCGTAATAGTCGACGAGTACCTGCGCCTTCCAGGTCACGAGAATGTATTTGCGGTAGGCGATGTCGCCGCTAGCGATCCACACCGAAGTTCAGCCCGTAACTGGGGGTTCCGGGTAGTTGTCGCCAATGTGCGCGCAGAACTCAAGGGAAGCGAGAACCTAAAACGTTTCCATGCACCCGAATACAGGTGGGGATCCATCCTCGGCCTGCAGCCCGAGGGGCTCACTGTTGTACAGCCCGATGGTCGCCGCTTTCGAATTCCGCGCTGGATAGCTGAACCACTTCTAATGCGCGTCTTCGTAACGCAGTACCTATACGGAGGGCTCCGCAGAGGCTCCCGCGACTGAACGTCAATAAGTAATAACGCCTGCGCGTGGGTGGGGTGACCCCCCGCATGTAATCCTGGTCTTGAGGATCACTGCGTTCGCCAGTTCTAGTGAGAGTTCTGGTGAAAGTTCCGTTTCAAAATTGGTAGCCCCGAGCGGATTCGAACCGCCGTTTCCGCCTTGAGAGGGCGGCGTCCTAGGCCTCTAGACGACGGGGCCGTGCATATGGACCAAGTTGCGGTCATTTTTCAATGGTTCTAAAGCGTGACTCACGCTCAGAACCTGCTCGGGGGGGAGGACTCGAACCCCCAATAACGGGATCAGAACCCGTTGTGTTACCGATTACACCACCCCCGAAAGGAGGGCACACTCTATCCGAGCGGAGGTCTTCCTCGGCTAGCCGGGTGATCTCGAGCCTGCGTATTTCGCAATTAGCCGCCCAGAAGGGAGAGCGCTGCAGTCACCCTTCGCAGAGACTCATCGCGCCCTAATAGGTGGATGGAGTCGAAGAGTGGCAGCCCCGCATGACGCCCCTCAATAGCGGCGTATACAGCCGGCAACCCCTTACGCGGCTTGACCCCAAGCGCCTCAAGGACCGGACGGAGGTCGATATCTTCAACGCTCCACTCGCACTTCTCGAGATGGCTCAGCACTGCTCCAAGAATCTCAACGAGCCCCTCAGCGCTAGAGACCCGCTGCCAAGAATCGGGATTTATCACAAAATCGTCTGCAGGGAGAAAAAGGAAATCCATCTGCTCGGCTAGCTGCACCAACGTTGTTGCACGCTCCTGTCCGATACGAACTGCGCCTAAGAGCAACTCCTTATCGAGCTCGCTGCCGTAGAGCGTCTCCGCGTATGGCAGCACGCGCTCGACGAGGGTCTCGAGAGAGAGCCGTCGAATCCACTCACCGTTTACCCACTCAAGTTTCTGGTGATCGAAGTAGGCGGCTGAGTGGGTAACACGATCGAGATCAAACTCGCGCGCGATCTCCTCCGCATCCATTACCTCTTTACCCTCTTCTGGTGCCCAGCCCAGTAGCGCCAAGTAATTGAGTAGGGCCTCTGGCAAGTAACCACGATCGCGGAAGTCTTCTAGTGAGACTGCACCGTGACGCTTCGACAACTTTGCGCGGTCCTCGCCAACAATGAGCGGCAGGTGTGCATAGATCGGGGCATCAAGGGTCCCCATTGCGCGTCGGAGTGCGAGCACCCGATGCGTTGAGTCAAGAAGGTCCTCGCCGCGCACGACATGGGTGATCCCCATGTCAAGGTCGTCGACAGCGTTTGCTAGGAAGAAAATAGGGGTGCCGTCAGAGCGAACAATCACAAAATCCGAGATCGTTGACCACTCGACCGAAACAGGCCCGCGTACAACATCCACGAACTCGCTGGTCCCTGTATCTGGCGTGCGAAATCGAAGGGAGCGCGGGCGGCCCGCGTCTCGCAGTGCGACGCGCTCAGCATCTAAGAGGTCTCGGCAATGCCCGTCGTACCCGGGGGGTCGCCCTGCAGCAATCGCCGCGTCGTTTCTCTCCTTCGACTCCTCTTCGGTGCAGTAACACTCATATGCCAGACCCTCGACGAGCATCTGATCTGCTGCTGCTAGGTAGAGCTCAAACCGGTCACTCTGAAGAACTGGGCCCTCATCCCACCCAAGCCCAAGCCAGGTAAGTGTCTCTTGAATTCCGTCTACCCACTCCTGACGCGATCGCGCAACGTCTGTGTCTTCAATTCGAAGTATCAGTACGCCACCGGCGCTTCGAGCGAATAACCAGTTGAAGAGAGCGGTGCGAGCCCCGCCAACATGCAGAAAGCCGGTCGGTGCCGGCGAGAAACGAACTCTCACATTTGATTCAGGCACTTTTGCTCCTCGTGTTCTCTAGTCTCAAGCGATGCTCTGGTTGGAGATCGAAAGTGCAGAGTCCCCATTGAATTATTTATCAGTGAGAGATAGCAACAGCGGCAAGGGCTGAACGCACCTCATTGACGCGACCCAATGCCTGATCAAATGGCAGGTGCAGAATCTCGTCAGAGACAGCACCTACTGCGCGCCGACGGGAAAGCCAATGATGCCCTGCCCCATGAACAAGCGCTGGACGCCAGTCGCGAACGTCTAAGGATGAAGCCTCAAAATCTAAGAATACAATCGATAACTCAACATCCTGCGAGGTTGGGGCACGACCAAATGAAGCAGCGCGCTTCATAGCTATCTCTGAGATAATTGCTAACGCATCACCGAGATGCTCTCCGGGCAGCAGAACAATGCGCTCAGAAGCACGGCGAGCCAACGACATCGCATAGCCGATATTTGGTCCTGTATTGCCGAAGACTCCACCTTGCTCGCCTGCCGGCCCAACCTCGCCAGGCCGGTTCGCTCGCCATGAGCGCGCAGCGGGGAGGGTTACTCCGGGAGCAAGATTTGCCTTGTTGCGAGGCTTATCACCGCTCACGATAGATACAAATGGGTCCATTGGCATTGTCTTGTAGTCCTATCCGCGTGCTTCTGCGCGCAGTAATCCATAGATGAGTGAGTCTGAGAGCGCTTGCCATGAGGCATCGATGATGTTCTCGCTAACTCCGATTGTGGTCCAAGAACCATCAGCATCAGCAGTATCTAAAAGCACGCGCGTAACTGCTCCGGTTCCTAACTCCGCATTTAGCACCCGCACCTTGAAATCGGTGAGGTGAACATGATCAAGAGCGGGGAAACGAGATCCCAGCGCTGATCTAAGTGCACGGTCAAGAGCGTTTACCGGTCCATTTCCCTCTGAGGTAGCGATCTCTCGATCCTCGCCAATGCGTACCTTCATCGTGGCTTCGGTGACTACCCCTGCATGACCGTCCTCGCCCTGCACGTCATCTGTGATTACTCGAAAACTCTCGACACTGAACCAGTTAGGGGTCCAACCAGTTGCTCTACGCATCAGTAACTCGAGAGATGCATCTGCAACCTCGAATTGGAATCCGTCATGCTCGAGGCGCTTTAGGGTCTCTACTACTGCATTGACAGTAGGTCCGTCGAGGTCGAGCCCGAGCTCCTCTGCTTTGAGGGCAATTGTGGCCTTACCCGCTAGTTCCGAGACGATGAATCGCGTGCCGTTACCAACAGAATCCGGAGCAATGTGCTCGTAAGCATCCGGTCGGCGAACAATCGCGCTTACATGCAGCCCTGCCTTATGAGCGAACGCCGAGGAGCCGACATACGCAGCCTGGGGATTGAGCGACATATTCACCAACTCAGCAATGTGTCTTGAGACTGGAGTAAGGCGCTCTAAACGGTCAGCGGGGATGGTCTCAATACCCATCTTTATTGTGAGATTGGGAATGATGGTAGTGAGATTGCAGTTACCCGTGCGCTCGCCGTAGCCGTTGATGGTTCCCTGCACTTGTGTTGCTCCACCACGAACCCCTGCGAGTGCATTTGCAACACCGCAGCCCGTGTCATCGTGGAGGTGCACCCCCACAGCGACATCGCCACCGAAGTAATCGACTACCTCAGAGACGATCTGCTCAACCTCGTGGGGAAGCGAACCCCCATTGGTGTCGCAGAGCACGAGACGATCAACACCGGAGGTAGCCGCTGCCTCGAGAACTCTCAACGAATACTCGGGATTGCGCTTGTAGCCATCAAAGAAGTGCTCTGCATCGAAGAGAACCTCGCGGCCCTCTCCCTTTAGATAAGCAACCGAGTCGCCGACCATTGCAACACCCTCATCAAGGGTCGTGTTCAGCGTCTCAATTACGTGATAATCCCAGCACTTTCCGACGATGCAGAGTGCAGGCGCGCCAGATCGGATGAGGTGGGCAAGAGTCTCATCAGAGTCGACCTTGCCCCGTGCGCGACGCGTAGATCCAAAGGCAACAAGTTTCGATGTAGTTAGAACAAGCTCGTTTGGAATCCGCTTGAAGAGCTCATCGTCTTTTGGATTGGCGCCTGGCCAGCCAGCCTCGATGTAGTGAACACCGAGCGAGTCGAGCTGCTCCGCAATTCTGAGTTTGTCGTCGACCGTGAGAGAGATCCCCTCTAGCTGAGCACCATCACGCAGAGTTGTGTCGTATATCTCTACAGCCTTTGGCGTGCGGTCTCCGCTCAAGCCGCTACTCAAGCCCTTACTCATCGCTGTACTCCAACCAATCTGAGTACTTCGGGTTACGCGCGTATACCGCGTCGAAGTAGGCGGCCTGAATCTCCTTAGTAATAGGCCCTGGGTCTCCACCACGATCGCCAATCTGGCGATCGTCTACGGAGCGCATCGGGACAATCTCTGCTGCGGTTCCTGTGAGGAACGCCTCATCGGCGAGATAGAGATCCGAGCGAAGCAACTTGGCCTCAACCACGGGATATCCAAGGTCGCGCGCGATTGTCATGACGCTCGCACGAGTGAGCCCGTCGAGCGCACCTGATGACGTCGGCGGCGTGCTGATAACTCCATCGCGAACAGTAAATAGGTTCTCACCTGTGCACTCTGCGACATAGCCCAGGGTGTTTAGAAGGATCGCCTCGTCATAGCCCGCCTTGATCGCCTCAACCTTGGCGAGACTGGAGTTCACATAAATACCAGTCCCTTTTGCGGCAACCGGCATCACGTTGGGGTCCATTCGGCGCCACGATGAGACCTGAAGACGAACACCATTTCGCACACCCTCGTCTCCGAGATATGAAGCCCATGGCCATACGGCGATCGAGACATTTACCGGGCATGGCAATGGGTTGAGGCCCATCTCGCCATAGCCGAGGTAGACAAGCGGGCGGATGTAGCAGGACTCGACATCGTTGGCTCGAATTGTCTCTTTGGTCGCGTCGACTAACTCTTGGACAGTAAATGGCACCTTCATCATTAACAAGTGCGCAGACTGATGGAGGCGTCGCATGTGGTCAGTCAGGCGGAATATCGCGGGGCCGCGATCTGTCGGGTATGCACGAATTCCCTCGAATACACCAGAGCCATAGTGGAGAGTGTGGGAGAGGACGTGGATGCGCGCGTCATCCCAATCAACCAACGCTCCATCCATCCAGATTTTCTTTGTCTTCTCAAATGGCATGACTACATGCTCCTTTGTTGCTCGAGTCTTTTACTTTTTTGCTTATTTACAGAGCCGCTATGATCGCAGCGCCAATTTCCTTTGTTCCACCAGTTGCTAGGTCACTTGCCGCTATAGCTGCACGAATCCGCTCTGCCGCTACCTCTTCACCGAGGAAATCCAGCATCATCGAGGCAGAGATAACTGCCGCACGAGGGTCTGCAATTCCTTTGCCAGCAATATCTGGAGCCGAACCATGCACTGGCTCGAATAATGAAGGGCCAGTACGCGCAGGATTTAGATTTGCAGAGGCCGCACGACCAATTCCGCCCGATACTGCCCCTCCGAGATCGGTGAGAATGTCGCCGAATAGGTTGTCGGTGACGATCACGTCGTACTTCTCAGGTCTCTGCACAAAATGAATGCAGGCAGCATCTATATGGTCATAACCGGTAGTGACTTCTGGGAACTCCGTAGCCACTTCGTTGAATGCCCGCTCCCAGAGATCCCCTGCAAAAGTAAGCACATTCGTCTTATGCACAAGTGTCAAGCGCTTGGCTGGCCGATCATCTGCAAGACCAAAGGCATAACGGACACAGCGCTCAACACCCATGCGCGTGTTGACCGATCCTTGGGTAGCAACCTCGTTAGGGGT
>JBAXPT010000078.1:0-8102 GCA_037132095.1 Actinomycetes bacterium | reverse complement strand
GCTCCACGCGAGATCGCTGAGGGCATCACCTTGATGGTGGCGCCCCTTGCTCCCCATATTGCGGAGGAGCTCTGGTCGCGCCTTGGCCACCCTGAGACGCTGACTTATGAGCCTTTCCCTGTCGCAGATGAGTCGCTCCTCGTCGTCGACTCGATTGAGGTGCCGATTCAGGTAAATGGGAAGCTGCGCTCACGCGTAACAGTCTCAGTTAGTGCAGACGCCGCAACCCTTGAGGCTGCAGCGCGAGCCGATGAGAAAATTGCTGAACTCCTAGAGGGTGCATTGGTGCGCAAGGTGATTGCAGTACCAGGGCGCCTCGTTAATTTTGTCCTTGGCTGAGGTCCTACCTCTCAGATAGTCTCGCTACATACCTCCCCGATCCTCCCCGATCTTCCCCGAGACTCCTTGATCGATTCGCTCCGCAGTTTTCCCCGGCAACTTTCTCTGGCAACTTTCTCCCGCAACTTCCCCGCAGGTCTATTTGATTAGCGCGCCCTTCTGCGTCGGCGCGAGTACGCGGTCTTGGGATGGTTACTCAAATGCAAGAAACTTCTTCATCGTTAAGTTCAGGACCGGCCGCGCATTCTTCGCAACTCAAGGATGCAGAGTCTGACAACTCCAGGAATGAGACCCAGACTCTCACCGAGCCTCGGACCCTTAGCCGCCCCGCCCTAATAGAGGTCGGAGGGGGGCCATTCGACGGGGGAGCGTTCTTTGGAAAGTTTCGTGCATGGAGACAAGACCCGCGCGTTGTGCTCGGTGCGTTAGTGACGCTCGCAATAATTGGTGGATACGCATGGCTCCAACTCGGAGCGCCGAATGGTGCTCCAAGTTCTCAAGATCCATCCTCGAGCGTCGCTAGTACCGGAGTCTCAGAGGTAGGTGGCTCGGAGCAGTCTTCAACCCCGGGCTCCGCTGCGGACTCTAAGAAGGTCATCGCACATGTTGCAGGGGCAGTCGTTACGCCAGGCATCGTCACGCTTCTAGAAGGTCAACGCGTAAGTGATGCGATTGGTGCTGCCGGCGGTGCGCTCCCGGATGCGGACCTCGATCAAATAAATCTTGCGGCGCGTGTAGCGGATGGGGAGCGAATATTTGTACCTGTGCGCGGCGCCCCGATAATTGCTGCGGCGAACTCCGGTGGCGCCGGTGTCGGATCAGGTAATTCTCCGAGTGGGCCTGTTCATCTCAACTCGGCGACGAGTGCAGAGCTAGAGACGCTTCCCGGCATTGGGCCATCGCTTGCCGGTGCAATTATGAAACTGCGCGTTGATCGCGGAGGGTTCCGGTCAGTGGGGGACCTTCGCGATGTTCCCGGCATCGGGGATGCGCGTTTCTCGCAACTCGAGGCGTTGGTGGCGTTGTGAACGGTGCGGAGCGGAGAGTCCCTCTTGGCCCATTCGTAATTCTTGGAGCAGTAGTTATTGGGGTATTCCTAGGTACTAATAGGCCAGGCAATGGTGTCGGGGCAATGATCGCCTCGGGCTGCCTCTTTCTCGGAGTGCTTATCTCTCCACGCTGGCTTCACATGCCGATCGCCATCGTCGCTTTCATAGCGCTCTCATTCGCTCTAACCGCTAGATCTATGAACGGCCTTGAGCTCTCCCCGCTATCCGAACCAGTTAAGAATCGTTCATCAGGGATATTGGTAGGAGCGGTGGTGGGTGACCCCGATGTATCCCTCTTCTCGACTCAAGTGGTGGTGAGGGCTGAGGGGTGGCTTGAGAGCCCTAAGCGTCAAGTCGGTAGCGCTGTGGCCTCGGCTGGATTCGGAGAGCCGTCGCGCCTCGCGCCACTAAATGCAGGGAAGCGATCTGTTCTGGTACGAGCTAGTGCTGAAGATGCAGTGCGCCTCCGGTCTCTAGATGCGGGAGACCGCGTGGCGCTTAGCGGACATCTATCTCCGCTCGAGGGGTATGACAAACGGTGGAGGTGGAGACATGTGGTTGCTCAGCTCGATGGTGCTCGCCTCACCGATCTTGCAAGAGGGCGAGCTCCGCTTATATCAACTGCGAATTGGGTACGCGCGCTTGTGGCCCGTGGAGGAGCGGGGATGCCAGCGCGAGAGCGTGGAGTTCTTGCTGGATTTCTCCTCGGGGATAAGCGAGCAATTCCAAAAGAGACACTCGATACATTTCGATCTGCTGGTATGAGCCACTTACTCGTCGTAAGCGGTGCCAATGTTGCTGCGGTGCTCGCACTTGTAAGGCCGCTGTTGCGCAGAGCACCCATAGCATCGCGGCTTCTGATCGGCGGCTTGGCTTTAGTGATTTTTGGTGCGGCTACGCGCTGGGAGCCGTCAGTGCTGCGTGCGATCATGATGGCGGTGATTGTTCTCGCGGGTGAGACTCTCGGTAGGCCGATCGCTGGAGTACGCGTGCTCTGCATAGCGGTTAGTGCGCTACTGCTGCTCGACCCACTGCTCCTGCACTCCGTCGGGTTTCTCCTCTCCGCAGGTGCAACAGCGGGGATTGCATTGTTTGCTACTCCAATATCGCGATTCATGCCTGGCCCGCGCCCTGTGCGCGACTCCCTTGCAGTTACCGCTGCTGCTCAAATCGGAGTGGCACCGATATTGATCCCTGTTTTTGGGAGTATCCCATTGGTCGCGCTGCCTGCGAATCTCCTAGCTGCGCCTCTGGTCGTGCCAGTGACAATCTGGGGGCTAGTCGCCGGTGCGACAGGAGCGTTACTAGGCCCCGATGCATCACGCCTTCTGCAGGCCCCCACAGCGCTCGCTCTCCAATGCATTGAGCGAATTGCCGAGACCGCTGCCCGTTCCCCAGGAGATATTGGCGGCCGCGGACTCCTTGGCCTGGGTGTGCTTCTCTGCGCCGGGTTCGCTACAAGAACGCTCTGGAGGCTCAAGAAGAGTTACCCGCCCTCTGAGAATGTCCTTGGTACTCGGTAGGCTCGCGGGCGTGGACCAAATGGCCGAGATGAGCCTCGCAGACGCGAATACCAATACAGGGCTACCTGTGATCACCCCTGGACTTACGGAGCCGAGCAGCATCTCTCTCGACCCTCTAGCGATTGACCCGGGCCCGCTCGACGCATCAGAGCCCGCGACTCTTGCGTCGAGGCTTGATGCCATCTCCGCTCTATCGGCCGCTGGTGAGCATGTAGTCGTCACGATTCTTGGTAACAGCGACGCCGAGGTAGCAGTCATCGCGTCGCTAGCCGTGAGTAGAGGTGCACGGAGTCTGCGCAGCGTGAGGATCACCCCCGCTATCAGGGCAGCAATGGTAACTGCAGCGATCATGGAGGCCGACTGATGCCTACCTACCTAGTTGCTGGAACCGACCCAATTCTGCGGAGCCGCGCACTTCAAGAGTTAGTAGACGAACTTTTAAAAGGCGAGGACCGCTCTCTTGCAGTGGAGACATTGACGCTCCCCGGTAAAGCCGATGATGGATCGGCCGAGGGGAGAGAGGCAGTAATTGAGGCTGCTCTCACTGCAGCCCAGAGCCCTCCTTTCATGACCGCGTGCCGCATAGTCATTCTGCGCGACTACGAACACCTAACCGCCGATGATGCAGCTCCACTCATCACATACCTTGGTAACCCTTTAGATACAACCGAACTTGTATTTGTTGCGGGTGGAGGGGGGAGAGTTACTAAGGCTCTCGCAGATGCTCTCAAGAGCGCGCGAAAAGTTGGCCCAGACTCCGAGAAGACCCTCGACGTGCTCGAGGCTGCTCGCAGGGAGGCCAATATCTCCTTCAAAGGTGGGGCAGCGAAACTCGTCGTTGATCATCTAGGGGAGGATGCAGGGCGCGTCGGTGCGTTGGTTGAGGTACTCGCTGCGACCTTCGGGGCTGGAGCAGTTCTCGAGGTAGCCGATGTGGAGCCTTACCTAGGTGGTGCTGGTTCGGTACCGGCCTACACGCTTACCAACTCGATCGAGGGCGGCGATGTTGCGGGCGCGCTTGAGATACTCAATCGACTCTTGAACGTCACAAGCCCTCGCCAGCCAAAGCCGATGCACCCTCTGCAGATCCTCGGAATGGTCACGGCACGTTTTCGAAAATTGTTGATACTCGATGACCCAAAGATCAGCACCGAGAAGCAGGCCCATGAGGCCCTAGGTGGCAAGGGATCTTCATATCCAGCCAAGAAGGGCCTAGAGGTAGTTCAGGCACTCGGCTCCGACGGGCTGCGTAAAGCCTTTGACCTGCTCCACCAGGCGGACCTAGATCTAAAGGGAGCGAGCGCACTTGGGCCAGAGGGCGTTATCGAGATTCTTGTGGCCCGACTCGCAGGGTTGTGCTCGCGAGGCCGCGGCGGCGCGACTCGGCGTTCTACAAATAGTTCAGGGGCGCGTAGATAACAAGCAGAGTTGCTGAATCAGATTACGAGTCTCTCATCTAAATGATGAGTAGCAGCCTGTACTAACTAAATTGTGCTAATTACTCAGCGGTCTCTGAGGCGGCCTTGTTGGCTGCCTTCATGAGGCGAGAGTTGCGGCGTGCAGCAGTGTTCTTGTGGATTACACCCTTGCGGCCGGCCTTGTCGATGCGCTTCTGAGCTGCACGAAGCGACTCGGTGGCGTCAACGGTCTCGTCGGTAAGTGCAGCGCGTGCGTTCTTAATGCGAGTACGCATCTCAGATCGGACACCCTTGTTACGGACGCGACGGACCTCGTTCTGAAGGTTTCTCTTTTTTTGACTCGCGATATTCGCCATGGGCGTGTAAACGCTTTCCTGATTGATCTTGGCTGGGCCGGTGAAGGGTAGCAGGGCCGAGAGCACAAGCGCCCGTTCGGGGCGAAATCCCTCTCGATGGCCGAAAATCGGGGGCGCTCTTCCGCGGCAATAGCGAATCTAATAAATCTGAAGTTCCCCGGTTGGGGCCATTTCGGGCGAGACTGCCCGGGTGACCTCTCTAGACCGTCTGCGATGCCTCAGCATCATTGCCCATATCGATCATGGCAAGAGCACACTCGCTGACCGTTTCCTCGAGATTACTGGGGCTGTAAGTGCACGTGAAATGCGCGCTCAGTATCTCGACTCAATGGATATCGAACGTGAGCGCGGAATCACGATCAAGGCGCAGAACGTTCGACTCAACTGGCGAGACCACGTCATCAATCTGATCGACACACCAGGCCACGTTGACTTTGGGTACGAGGTCTCACGCAGTCTCGCCGCTTGTGAAGGTGTAATTCTTCTCGTCGATGCTTCGCAGGGAATCGAGGCACAGACACTCGCTAACTGCTACCTCGCTCTTGAGAACGATCTAACAATTGTTGCAGCGCTTAACAAGATCGATCTCCCGGGTGCGGAGCCTGAGCGCGTTGCGCAGGAGATTGAGCGCGTGCTCGGCATTCCAGCCTCAGAGTTGCTGCACATCTCTGCGAAGACTGGCCAAGGTATCCCTGAGTTGCTTGATGCCGTTGTCGATCGCATTCCACCCCCCACCGGAGACATAGATGCTCCCCTCCAAGGGCTAATTTTCGACTCTTACTACGACCCTTATCGCGGTGTTGTCTCCTCAGTGCGTGTCTTCAACGGATCGCTCCACACCGGAGCGCGGCTTCGATATGTACAGGCCAACGCAACGCATGATGTTGAGGAGGTTGGTGTAAAACTTCCCGTACCGACTCCAGTTGCGATGCTCGGCCCCGGAGAGGTCGGCTATGTCATCTCGGGTATCAAAGATGTTGGTCAGGCACGAGTTGGGGAGACTGTTACAACTGCTATTCACCCAGCCGAGGCACTACCTGGCTATCTAGACCCCAAGCCCATGGTTTTCTGTGGGTTATATCCAGTCGATGGCGACGAGTATTTAGAGTTGCGCGAATCACTCGAGCGCCTAAGGCTCAATGACTCATCCTTTACCTACGAGCCTGAGACCTCTGGTGCACTTGGGTTCGGCTTCCGCTGTGGCTTTCTTGGCCTACTGCATATGGAGATCGTGCGCGAGCGCCTCGAGCGAGAGTACGGATTGTCGCTCGTGGCAACGGCTCCAAATGTTGAGTACCGCGCAATCATGGCCGACGGAACGGTGCGCATAATCGATAACCCCTCCGCAATGCCGACGAGCAACGAGGTGCAGACGATTGAGGAGCCGTTCGTAGGGACAACAATCCTGACTCCGTCTGAGTATGTCGGGACCATCATGGAGCTCTGTCAGCAGCGTCGCGGAGAGTTGAAGAAGATGGAGTACCTCTCTGAGGAGCGTGTAGAGATTGAGTATGACCTCCCGCTCGGCGAGGTTGTCATGGATTTCTTTGATCAACTCAAGTCGCGCACTAAGGGTTATGCAAGCCTCGATTACGAGCAGCGCGGGTATCGCGCCTCGCACCTCGCCAAGGTAGATATTCTCCTAAATGGAACCGCAGTAGACGCGTTCTCATCGATTGTGCATCGTGACAGAGCATTTAACTATGGCAAGCGAATGGTCTCTAAGCTGCGCGAACTTATTCCTCGCCAACTCTTCGATGTGCCGATTCAAGCCGCAGTCGGGGGACGAGTAATTGCACGTGAGACGGTTAAAGCCAAGCGTAAAGATGTTCTTGCGAAGTGCTACGGCGGAGACATCACGCGCAAGCGCAAACTTCTTGATAGGCAAAAAGAGGGCAAGAAACGTATGAAGCAGATTGGGCGTGTCGAGGTGCCACAAGAGGCCTTCGTCGCAGCGCTTAGCCTCGACGACTAAAGAGAGTTACGGCTCGCGCGGAAGCCCGAGCACTCGTTCTCCGAGAATGGTGCGCTGCACCTCGCTGGTTCCTCCGCCAATTGTGAGTGCCGGCGAGTAGAGAAATCCATAATGCCAAACGGGGTCCGAGACTCCGCAGGGGCCTGCCCATGAGAGCATCCCATTGGTGCCTGCTAAGTCGAGAGCAAGCCCCATGATGTGCTGGCCGTGCTCATCTGCGATTGCCTTGCGAACGCTCGCCTCGGGACCGGGCTCTAGGCCTCGCAGTACTGCAGCGACGCTTCGAAGTCTTATGAAGCGCAGTACCTCGCTCTCGATGTGCAGCGCCGCTATGCGTTGACGCATTCGAGGATCGCTGCTTCCTCCAATCTTTCGTACGATCTCAATGAGATCCCCCGCAGTCGGGCCGCGCCCCCAGAGTGCGCCTTCTCCTGAGAGCGAGACCCTCTCGTTGCCGAGAGTTACCTTGGCTAATCGCCATCCGTCGTTTATGTCGCCGACAACATTGGCGACTGGAATGCGAACATCCGTGAAGAAAACTTCGTTGAACTCATGCGTGCCCGTCATCTGAACAAGCGGTCGCACCTCAACGCCGGGTGAGCGCATATCGAGAATGAAGTATGTGATGCCGCTCTGATTGCTCGCCTCGGGGTCGGTGCGCGCCAAGAGAATTCCCCAGCGGGCTACGTGCCCAAGCGTCGTCCAGACCTTCTGTCCGTTTACAACGAACTCGTCACCATCGCGTGTCGCGGTTGTGCGCAGCGATGCAAGGTCGCTCCCAGCGCCGGGCTCGCTAAAAAGTTGGCACCAGAGTTCGGATCCATCAAGGATCCCGGGTAGCCACTTCTCGTGCTGCTCAGGCGTACCTGCAACGAGGAGTGTGGGGCCGGCCCACCCAATGCCGATTGGGTTCATGGGCCTTGGGGCATCTCGAGATCGCAGTGCCTCGTCGATCTGAATCTGCTCCGCAGCGGAGGCCTCGAGTCCCCATGGTCTCGGCCAGTGCGGGGCTGCAAATCCGCCAGCAGCGAAGCGGCGCAGCCACTCTTTTGGGAACTCGCCATCAGGGGCGAGCTCATCCATTAGCGCTGTAATCGCCTCGGCGGCACTCTTCTCCCCATGTGCAGTATCGATTGAGGACTCGCTCCGCTCCACCTCGGACAAATCTGCGCTCTGGCTGCTTGCTCCTTCAGTCATTTGCCCGAGGTTACGCGCTATTCGCCTGTGGAGTGCGACGATGGGGAGATGGAGCCTGACGCTGAGAAGAAATTAGCCATGCCTCAGGTACCCGTTGATGATCTGTTCGCACCGCTAGAGCTGACTCCTGATGCATTCGGTACCTACGTGCATATCCCGTTCTGCTCCCACCGCTGCGATTACTGCGACTTTGCAACATGGGCAGATCGTTCCCACCTCATAGATGACTACGTAGATGCCTGTGT
>JBAXPT010000077.1:0-8214 GCA_037132095.1 Actinomycetes bacterium | reverse complement strand
CCGACATGAGTAAGTTCGCGCATCACGGCGGGGTTCCCGATGATCTTGACGAAGAGTCGAGCCACCTTGAAGTAGAGGCCATACGTCTCGACTAGGAGCTCCGGGTATTGCTGGAGCGCAAGGCCATCTCCAGAGGTCAAGGCTTGGTCAACTACACCCGCAACCATGCGCCCCGTCTCGTAAGCGTAGGCAATACCCTCGCCATTAAAGGGGTTCACGGAGCCAGCGGCATCCCCGGCCACGATCCAATTCGGCCCAACATTGGGGGTAACAGAGCCTCCGGTGGGGAGTTTTCCACCAGTTACAGGCCCCTCAGCCGTATCAGCAGAGAGCCCCCAGTATGAAGGTGCCACATCGACGAAGGTCTCCATCAACTTGCTCGTATTTATGTCCTTCCAGCCCGAGAAGGTAGATAGGAGCCCTACCCCTACATTTACGCGCCCATCGCCGAGTGGGAAAATCCAGCCGTAGCCTGGGACATGGGCTCCGGAGCGATCAACGATATCTAAGTGGCTCTCGATCCAAGGATCTTCATGGCGCGGACTCCGGTAATAGCCGCGAACAGCCATTCCTAGGGGATATTTGCGGTCTCGATTCGTCCCTAGAGCCCTTCCAAATCGGGAGTTTGCCCCATCTGCCACCACTACATAACGAGCTGAGACATTCTCTAAGGTGCCCGTATCCTTATGTTTTACCGTTGCGCCAGTAACAATTCCGCTCTCTAGTGTGGGTTCGACGGCCTCGCAGCCCTGCCAGAGAGTGGCCCCGGCCTTGACGGAGCGCTCGGCAACCATCTCATCTAGGTCCCGGCGCCGCACAACATACCCATAATCTGGGAAATCGGGGTGCTGGGGCCACGCTAACTCCATGGTCACCCCATGGGCTATTGATCTGAGGCCGTCATACCGGTGGAAATCGGCGAGGGGCTCAGCTAACCCCATATCCGTGAGTTGCTTAACTGACCTCGGGGTAAGCCCGTCCCCACAGGTTTTGTCCCTTGGGAATCGCTTTCGCTCGACGACGAGTACGGAGTGCCCGTTTTGGGCAAGCCAATAGGCCGCAGATGCACCCGCCGGCCCGGCACCAATTACTAAAGCGTCGTATCGCTTTGACATCTGCATATCGTCGCGCAACTTCACTCCATTTACCGCAACGCGCGCATCAAGAATCCCCGGTATTTAGTGTGGCAAGTTTCACGCAATCGAGTCCCCATAAATACTTCCCCCGAACCTGCGTTAGGAGCCTCGGCATAGGTAACCTGCTAACCGACACTCGCCTTGGAGGAAACACGCTCGATGCCCAACTTGTTGCCAGACTGGCACTTCCTAAGACCAGCAGGACGCCTCATTTGGTCATCCCTCTTGCTGATCATTGGTACTGGGCTAATCCTCTGGCAGATGCGCAAGCCAAAACCAGCTCGCCCCTCAACATGGGCGCAAGCAATGGCGGGCTCGCTCTACGTATTCGCAATTTTTGCGCTCGCCTATGCAGTAGTTCCGCACGAGATCATCACGGTCTTTGATAGTTATTTCAAGTGGGGAACCGACAAATTCCTATTTCAAAGCGGACAAGTGATCGTCGGAGTAAAGATTCCAATCTCGTTTAACTATCAAGCCCTGCGCGACATAGTTGTTGTCACCTTCTACGTAATGCTCTTCGGACTCAATATCGCAATCATCTCGAAGTGGCAGAAGCGCCCGACACAGGCTGAGGCCGACGCCCTCAAAGAGGCGACGGTTGAGTCCGGAACATCACGCTTCGGTCGTCCGCTCAAGGCCAAGGCGTAAGCAATGGGGCGCAACGATGCGAATCCGCCAATGCCAGATTTCTCAACCGACTATCTGCTCCAAGAGGTCGACCCGAGTTACCTCTTGGCATCGGTAAAGCCAAAACAATTTCTGCACATTGATCAGTCTGAGTGCATCATGTGCGAGGGCTGCGTAGACATCTGCCCATGGAAATGCATCCATATGGTCTCGGTAGATGCAATTACCGAGGCAATCGGAACCGAACTCCCAGGTGAGGATCCGCGCGACACCGTTGCATTCATCGTCGACGAAGACATCTGCACACGCTGCGCACTCTGCGTCGATCGCTGCCCAACGGGAGTAATAATTCTTGGCAAGATCGCCGACCCCGGCGCCGTAGGTGACCCCCATGCGCGCACGCAGCGCCATGGGTACTCATATGGAGTTCGGTTCTAACCCACTAAACAAGGAGAGACCACCGTGGCCGATGGCAACGGTAACAGCACAAAATTAGCGGATCGGGCCAGCGAGCTCGGCGGAAAAGTCACGGACTCACAGGCATGGAACTCGATATTCCGCCCGGGTTCAATCTTCCGCAAGGGCTACACGGATAGTCCGCGTAACCGTTCATACGTCGTCATGAACAGCCTGCTCTACCACCTTCACCCAGTGAAGGTTAAGAGGCATGCCGTAAAGGTCTCCTACACGCTCTGCCTTGGTGGCCTCTCGTTCTTCACCTTCATCCTCCTAACGGTTACCGGCATCTTCTTGATGTTCTTCTACCGACCAACAGATACGCAGGCCTGGGCCAACATCCAGCAACTCGAGACAGCCGTTTACTTCGGATCGCTAATTCGCAACATGCACCGCTGGGCCGCTCACCTCATGGTCATCAGCGTGTTCTTACATATGAGCCGAGTCTTTTATCACGGTGCATATAAAGCGCCACGTGAGTTCAACTGGGTAATCGGTGTCATTCTTCTTGTACTCACGCTCATGCTCTCCTTCACCGGATACCTACTTCCATGGGACCAGTTGGCACTATGGGCTGTAACGGTTGGTACGAACATGATGGGTTACTCGCCGGTATTCGGTACTCAAATTCGATATGCGTTACTAGGTGCAAAGGAGATCAGCGGAGACACACTTCTTCGTTGGTATGTGCTGCACGTGATTCTCTTGCCCTTTGTCGCCGTGATTTTCATGGCGATTCACTTCTGGCGCGTCCGCAAGGATGGCGGCATCTCCGGTCCCCTATAGGCCGAGGAGTAGATAAATGGTTGAAGTACCAGAACACCTTCTAAAGCGCAGCGCCGAGAGGCGTGCACAACTTGCCGGCACCTCAGGTGAAGCCGCGCCCGATCAGGCAGCGGAAGAGACGACCCGTGAGACGACAGCTGTTGATGCCCCTGCAGAGGCCGCAGCCCCTGCGCCCGCTGCAGTTGCCGGTGATGACAGTCAAGAGATCACAGAGGACCGTGACGGAGTACCCGCTCACTTGCTCGAGCGTGCGCGCAAACGTCGCGTTGCAGCAGCTGGTGGAGCCGCTGGCGCTGTAGTCCCTGCGGCCGCAGCTGCGTCAACGACCGTTAAGACCGCCGCACCTAATGCGCCTTCTGGCACTGGACCCGATGGGCACACTCAGCGCCTGCTAACAGTCGTTAAGTCTGGCTCTATTCAGCAGACTCGCGCTGAGGCTGTAGACAAAGTCCACACCTGGCCTCACCTTCTTGTTATCGAACTTGCTGCAGCACTCGCAGCACTCGCGATGATGTTGATCTTCTCAACACTCGTGCGCGCTCCACTCCTTGGGCTTGCGGATGTAAACCAAACACCCAACCCTTCTAAGGCTCCTTGGTACTTCCTTGGGCTTCAAGAGATGCTCACCATGTTTCACCCGATGGTCGCAGGTGTGACCATCCCGGGAATGGGCATCTTCTTGCTAATCATCTCGCCTTACGTAGATAAGAACCCTTCGAATAAGCCAGACGACCGAAAGTGGGCGATCTCAATGTTCACCCTCTTCCTCGTGTTCTGGACCATCCTCGTCATTATTGGTTCGTTCTTCCGTGGAGCGGGATTCAACTTCGTCTTCCCGTGGAAGAACGGAATCTTCTTTGAGCTGTAGGAGCAAGACACTGTGATCGTTGTAATTGCCATAGTTGTTCTCCTTGCCGCCGCGGTTATCGCGGTGCTCGCTGCTGCGCGAAAGCGCTCAACTGATGCAGAGGGCAACGTAACTGGTCGCCTTACGCAAGAGACTCGTCAGCGCGACCGTGAAGCAGGCAGCACCCCGGACCTTGATGGTGAGGCAGCGGCAAGCGCGGAGGCACGCGAGCGCTCAGACGAGACTCGAGACGCTCTCGTTGCAACTGGCTCCGCTCCGGCCACAAAGAAGAGTGGCGAGGTAGCGAAGTTCACCCCCGCTGACGAAGAGACGATCGGAATCAGCCGGAGGCAATTCTTCAACCGCGGCATCGTCCTATCTCTCTCTCTCGCTATCGGAGCATTCGGAGCAGCAGCGCTTGCGTTCCTCTACTCCGAATCTACCGGTGGTTTCGGCGGCAAGGTTGCTGTAGACAAGTCCCTCAAGGATGTTCTTGCTTACACGTCGGAGAAGAAAGAGCCCTACTACGTACCCGAGGCTCGAACTTACCTAGTTCCCTACCCCACCGCAGATGCATCGAAGGCCAAGAAGATTCCGCAGTACGAGAAGATCATTCCAGATATGGAGCAGGGAATCGTCGCGATTTACCAGAAGTGCGTTCACCTTGGGTGCAAGGTCCCTTGGTGTGCAAGCTCTCAGTGGTTTGAGTGCCCTTGCCACGGCTCCAAGTACAGCCGAGTTGGAGAGAAGAAGGGTGGCCCCGCTCCTCGCGGTCTTGACCACTTCGTCATAGCGATCTCGGGTAGTGGATCGCTCACAATCGATACATCCGTTGTTCTGACTGGTGCGCCAATCGGAACCGACACGACGGGTCAGGGTGCCGAAGGGCCTCCCTGCGTTGGAGGCTGATTCAAGATGCCAATACTCGCCATCACACTCCGCACGGGTCTCATCACCCTAAACATTCTCGCCATCGCTGCGATTGCAGGAATAGTTGCATTCCGAATCCTCAGCGTTAGACGCCAGCCTGTTGAGAAGACTCCACAGAACCTCGCAACGCCTCTTGAAGATGATGTTATGGAGGGTCGCAAACTTGAGCGCTCACTTCGCTGGGCATTTACGTTCTCGCTCATTCTTGCTGCAGGCCTCCCTCTCTACTGGTTGGTTGAGCCAGCACGCCAAGATGCAGCAGTTGTCGGATTCGATGAGCGTGCCGTTGAGCGCGGGGCAGTTCTATTCGCCAATGAAACAATGCCTGCCTATGAGGGAGCAAAGTCGCTCCTCTGCGCAAACTGCCATGGAGCCGACGCAGGTGGAGGCGCAGCACCATTTGTGGTGACACCAGCAGCGCAGGGCAGCACAACTGCTCGACCGATCAAGGTTTCATGGAAGGCACCCTCCATAAACAACGTCTTCTACCGATTCGACGACTCGCAGGTGCACAATATTCTTGTATACGGTCGCCCAGGATCGCCGATGCCGGCATGGGGTATAGCCGGCGGTGGCCCGAAGAACGATCAAGCCATTAGTGACTTGATCGCTTACCTGCATTCAATTCAGATCTCGCCGACGAAGGCAAAGGCCACTGCAACCGCTGCGCCCTCTAAGTACAAAGCCGAGCAGGCTGGAAGCGTCAAGATTGCAGAGAGCAATCTTGCGACAGCGACCGCAACCCTTGCGGATCTACCTGCTGACGCGACAACAGAGGATCGAACTGCAGCCGAGTCCGCTGTATCCGGTGCGGAGTCTGCACTTGCACGTAGCAAGGCGCGCTCAGTTGAGGCTAAAAACGCAAGTGAGGGTCAACTACTCTTCGAGACCAACTGCGCTCGATGCCACACCAAGACTTGGTCTTACTTTGACCCGTCTAACCCATTAATTCCAGATCTTCCTCCTGCTGGTTCCGGAGCACTCGGCCCATCGCTTCGTGGTGGATCGGTACTACTGCAGTTCCCAGGTACACCCATCGACGACTCCACTACTCCAGGCTTCCAGAAGCAGTATGAGTGGATATCGGTTGGGGCTGCCGTGAACAAGCCATACGGAGTGCGCGGAATTTCTTCAGGCCAGATGCCCCATATGGGTCTCTTCCTAACCAAGGCACAGATCGAGTCCATTGTCCGCTACGAGCGCGGCCTCTAAGTCAGGCACCAGGAGCCAAGCGTGAACCTCCTACTTATTTTTGCGAACACGGGTATCAAGGATCCAAGTATTTGGTACCCGACGATTCTCGGGGTACTTGTCGTGGTCTCAGCGTTTGGGCTCTTCATCGGCGGCACCTACCTACTCGTAGCAACCAATACTGGTGCTCGACTCGCATTTTTAATCGTGGGTGCAGCGCTCTCCGGGATGCTGATGCTCCTATCAACACTCTGGTGGACAACCGCTTCTCCTCTTAACACGCTCAAGGGCCGCATCCCTGGTTATTCAGCGAATGAGAGCATCGCTGGCGATGACTTCGCAAGGTCGAAGATCGAGGCGATACAGAAGATTGGCCCAAAGAACAAACTTGATCTTGCTGAGACCACAAACGTCAAGGCGGCGATTGATGCTCTTGTAGTGATCCCTAAGAGCATCGGTGGGGTACCTGCAGAGTTGCCGAATAGTTTCCAGACCTTTGAGTCCTCAACTGATTATCTAGTAGCGGCTGCTTATACAACTGGTGGCGGCGCGTGGCTCGATAAGACCTCTCCCTACTTTCACCTCGGGGATATCAAGGTCGCTGCAGATGCCTCTTTCCCGTGGGTACACGTAACTGCTCATGTGCCGAGTTATGCGGTAGCGGTTCTCTGCCCAATTGATCTAGAGGCTCAGCAGGTTCCCTTCGGAGACCCGATCCCTGCACCAACCTGCGACCCCGACAAGCAGGCAACGACCATCGTGCTTGAGAAAGACCTTGGCTCACTTCGATTCCCGCCATTTATGGTGATGGTCTCTTCTGGCATCATGTTCGCACTCTTCCTTCTTGGGCTGCACTGGCGAGAGCGTGACCTTCAGGAGCTCGCCGAGCAAGAGGCCGCCGATAAATCCCCAACCCCCGCTGGCGTCTAGGAGTATTGATAAAGATGACCTCGATACTCACCTCCAATCAAACTGCGCTCTTCGTTAGGCGTGCTGCTCTTACCCTCCTAACTCTTGTCACGCTTGTGATGCTCACCGGCTGCGGCCCTGATATCAACAACGGCCAACTCGTTGATGCTGGTGGAGAGAACGGACAAGGCGGCTTAGCGTTTGTTCTGCTCGCAGTATTTATCGGACTCCTCTTTGCATCGCTCTTCTACATGGACCGCATCCGCAAAAAACGAGAAGCTCGCCAAGACGCTGATCGTGACGGCGGCGCCAAGTAAGCGTTGCTAGGTAGCAGGCTTTGCCTGCAGCATCTCTAGGAGCAACTCAACAGTCTCGATCTGCGAGGTCCCTTGCGCTGCGAGCGAGACCAACTGCTCTGCGAGGCGCTGGGGTTCAACAGAAGTCTTCGCAGCCGAGGCCAAGCTCGCTGCTAAAAGGCGAAGTTCGTTCAATACTGAGTCGGCCTCGTTGAGCTCGCTCGCAAAACGCAGAACCTCTGGGAGGCTGTCCGCGGCGCGCGCAAGCCTACGGAGCGATGCTCCTAACAAAATATTCATTGGCTTTGAAGCACCTGAATCAATCCCCGCTGCGATGGTGCGCACCCTCAGAACAGAGTCTGCGAGGTGATTGATTGTTGGGAAGAGGATGACGAGAGTCTGTAGAGGCTTCTCTAGCCGTTCCGATGCCTGCTCGATCGTCTCCATGCTCGCGCCGGTGCTCCAATACTCATCCGCCGCCTCGACAATGGCAGTAAAGACCGCTCGCCCTTCTTCGTTCTCCGGAATGCGAGGATCGTTCATTGACCCATCCTCGGATAGTGCAAGCACAATCTCAATAATTGCAGCAACAAGATCATCTAAGGTCATGCATCCTGGAGAGGTCATCATGCGGTCGACTGCACCATCTGCAAGAGAGTGCATCAGCAAAATGATTGAGTCCATAGTCATCCCGGGCTTGGGGCGACGACGTAATTCGGCGAATGCCTCTTGGCCAATCCAACGCATACTGTCGGCAATGGCCTCATTAGAGACACGGCGCGCCTCGAGTATCTGCAGGGCTAGATCTCGGCGCTCGTCCCGAATAGCTAGGGTCCCCTTCCACTCCTCACTCGCAGTTAGCGCTGCTGCATCTAGGAGGCGGCCAAGAGGTCGTGCCGGTTGGAAGAAATTTTCAGCAATAAAATGCCGCAGAGACTCCGCTGCAGAGACGAGCGGCACCGGCTCCCCGTGAGCATCGAGGGCACCCTCCGTGATCTGATCCAACGCACTCCAGCCGATGCGCGGTGCCGAG
>JBAXPT010000076.1:0-8340 GCA_037132095.1 Actinomycetes bacterium | reverse complement strand
TCGCTGCTGCAAGTATCGCGTAGCGACATGCCCAAGGAGTGGAGAGACTCAGGTGGAGGATGTCGCATTGATCGGCCTTAAGCGCGCGACGTGTGGCTTGCATTGCTCGCAGGTCACGGACCCCGTTGATACTGGGGACCAAAATTGTTGATGCGTCGCCACGGGCGGATGCGATTCTCCTAATTACCGTCTCGTCGGTCCCCATCACGTTGATCTGGATCCCTGGATCTAGTGCCCCCAGGAGATTTGCGAGCGATATCTCTGCTCCTCCGACCTGGTCGGAGTCTGTGAATGCGGTTAGTCGCATTCCGGTTAGGGGCATGGGCGTTCAGATTAGCGGTGTAGAGACTCTGATCTGAGTAGGAGTAAAGATCCTTATGGCCTAGGGAGTCGTTACCATGGCAAACACCCGGTAGCAATTAGGGAACGATTAGGTCTTGAACCCAGAGAGTCGCAGCGTGCGTAGGCCTACGATTGAGAGATGTCGCAGTTGCTAGCCCCAGAGGGAGATAGGTCCGAGTCGCTCTCGGAGGCTCCGACGATCTCGATCGTGATAGCGGCATTTGAGGCTTCCAAAACTATTGGGGCAACGATCCGTTCGGTAATTGCACAGTCACCCTCACCACTAGAGATTGTTGTATGCGACGATGGGTCCAGCGACGACCTCAAAGGAGCCCTCTCTGAGTTTGGCGAGAGAGTGCGCCTTATCCGAATCGAGCACGGTGGTGAGGCGCGGGCGAAGAATGCCGCTATTGAGGCAGCTCTCGGAGAATTTGTAGCAATTGTCGACGCGGATGATCGCTTCCTGCCCGGGAGGCTCGCCGCTATGCAACGCGTGCTAATTGAACGCCCAGACCTCGACTTAGTAACGACTGACGCGGTGATTGAACTAAATGGGCGAGTCGTCGGGCGCGCTTATAACACTGGAAATATCTTCGAAGTTAAGTCCCAACGTGGCGTGATTCTTGACCACAACTTTGTATTCGGTCAGGTAGTTGTTAGGAGAGATGTCATGCTTCGCCTCGGTGGATTTGATGCCGAGATTAAATACACGACCGACTGGGAGTGCTGGATCCGATTAATTCTCGATGGTGGGAGAGTCGGATGTATCGATGCGCCACTCGGGGTCTACGTGATGCACGAATCATCGATGAGTGCGAGCCGCCAAGCGATGTACGACGGCAGGGTTGCAACCTTAAGCAAGACGCTCAAGGACCCTCGCTTATCGAAGATGGAGCGCGCATCAATTGAGTCGAGGATCGCATCTGAGGCGCGACGCATTAGTCGCGCTGAGATGCGTTCGGCTTTGATCGCAGGAGATAGAAGAGCACGTCAGAGTGCCAAGAGGATCGCTACTGACCCCGCTCAGCCTTGGCGAGAGCGTTTAAAGGCGGCCTTCACGGTCATCTCTCCAGAGATAGCGGCTTCACGCATGCGTTCGCATGATCGCAATTACTGGGTCGGAGTTGGAGACCAGCGTTTCGAACGCTCAACTAAGTAACTACTTTTATTTAGGATTACTTAGGAGCGAACATCCCAGTGGTAGGGAACCGCGATTGCTCCAGCGGTAGCGGCATTAACGATGGCCTTCTTGCCGTCTCCGATAGGAGCATCGATTCGGAACCCAGCAACCTGCATCCAGTCCATGAGGCTGCCATAGCCATCCTGGGGAACCACATCGCACCAAATCTCATAGAGG
Organism: Actinomycetes bacterium; assembly: GCA_037132095.1. Lineage (GTDB taxonomy): Bacteria > Actinomycetota > Acidimicrobiia > IMCC26256 > IMCC26256 > IMCC26256. Next base: position 6,641 of record JBAXPT010000076.1, on the reverse strand, counting down.
CGCGGTCGGAGAGGCAGGCTTTCAATACGGCACCTCACCTCGAACTCGCGCCCCACTGCCTTAGGCGCAGAGCCGTCGTCGAGCATTGAAATTTCAATGAGTCCACCCGGTCGGCCATCGGTGATTCCGATCACGATATGCGGCTCTTTGAGGGGTTCATCGCTCTCGAATTTAAGCCTTATCTCAAGCCCCTCCTCCGGAGTGAATGAATATCTCTCCGATCCATCTGGAGCATGGCAGGTTGCAGAGACGATGCGAACCTGACCATCGTTGTTTTCGAGTCGCGTAACGTCTCTTCGACTCTCCATCTCTTTGATGTAGTGGGCGAGAACTTCTTTGGCTGAACCCTCTATCTGCACTGTGCCCTGATCGAGCATGACGCCACGCGTGCAGAGGGCCTCCATGGCGGGCAGGTGGTGAGAGACGAAGATTAGTGTTGTGCCTTCACGCACTAAGCGCGTCATTCGGTCTACGCACTTAGCTTGAAAGTTAATATCACCAACTGCGAGGGCCTCATCTACGACGAAGATATCTGGCTCAAGATGTGATGCGACAGAGAATCCAAGCCGGAGCTGCATGCCGCTTGAGTAGTACTTGACCTGGGTATCGATAGCGTCTCCTAATTCGGAGAACTCAACTATGGCGTCGAAACGTGAGCGAATATCAGAGCGACTTAGGCCAAGGATGCTTCCGTATAGCCAAATATTCTCTCGACCGGTGAGCTCGAAGTGGACCCCCGAGCCAACCTCAATGAGTGCGCCTACCCGTCCCCGTACCCGCAGCACCCCACCGGTAGGTTGGGAGATGCGTGAGACCAAACGAAGTGCTGTTGATTTTCCGGCACCGTTTGGCCCGACGAGTGCGAATGCTTCACCCTGGGGAACTTCAAATGAGACATGCTCAAGTGCGAGTTTTCCCCGTGATGGCTCCTGCTGGCCACCTGCTCTCTTTATAGCGCGTCGCGGTGCGGAGAGGACTCTCGTTCCAAAGTGCTCATAGCGCGCACCTCCCTTACGAAACTGTTTAGAGACATCCTCAAACTTGACTGCGTAGGTCATTAGACGACGTCCGCGAATTCGCGCTCTAGAGACTTGAACCACTTGTACCCAATCAAGAGTAAGACCAGTGCACTCGCGGTACTTATCCCGAGGAGTCCCCAATCAGGGGTGGTACCAACTGCGAGCACTCTGCGGAAACCCTCAAGCGGGCCTACCGCAGGGTTTATTAGTGCGTACCAGGGCCGTAGGTTCGGAGCGACACGCGTAACTGGGTACGCGACTGGACTAGCAAATAATCCGAGTTGCAGAGCGAATGGCAACAAATACCTGAAGTCGCGGTAATACACGTTCATAGCGCCTAGAGGGAGTGAGGCCGCTAGCGGAATGATCGCTAGAACAACACACAGCAGAGGCACGAATACCAGCGTCCATGTCAGGTGGGCCCCTGTAAACGGGGTCGCGAGCAATACGAGTATCAATCCAATCCCTAGGTCCGGGATTACTGAGAGCACTGCTCCAAAAATAGGTGCCTCTCGGGGGAAGTAGACCTTACGCAATAGGTCCGCATCGTTAACTAGAGCGTTAGCGCCAAACGATATTCCCGAGGCGATGAATTGCCATGGCACTAGTGCTGAGAGTGCGAATGCTGCGTAGCTGGTGCCGCCACCTGAGACTTTGACGACTCGCCCGAAGAACAGGATGAAGATTGTGAGAAACGCAAGCGGCTGAAGAACCGCCCAGCCGACACCGAGCGCCGCCTGTTTGTAACGAACACGTACGCCTCGGACAGCGAAAGACCAGACAACTTCTTTGTAGAGAACTAACTCGCGCCACGCGGCTAGGAGCGTCGGTCGCTTCTTGCCATCGAAGACGGACTCAATTGGCGTCTGGGGGGTTGGGGTGGTCATCTGTCCTCGGTCGGGGTAGCGGTCTCCCAAGAGTAGGCTCTCCCTGCGCACCTCCGGACCCTTTCCGCTCATCTATTAGCAGTACTTGTGTGTATTGGTACCGGGGTTATACGTAGTCGTCGCTAGTCATGAGCGCAACTAAATGTTCGGCATTGCGTCTCCTTCGGGGAGCGGTGTGAAGAGACCCGGGAGTAGATCAAAGCGTGTCGGGAGTAGGCGAGCCAATGCAGGTTGATGACTCGGGAACCGCGTCACTCCGGATCCTCTGCATCGCCGATGAAATCCCATGGCCTGAGCGCACCGGATACCGAATACGGCTCGCCAATATGCTGCGCGGACTAGCTCACGCGGGGGCAGTTGACCTGATGATCCTGCACTCGGGAGACGACGAGGAGCCCAGTACTAACGCGAAGCCGCAAGCGTATTCGGCCCCGATCGGTGAGCCGGTGCAGCGCACGGTCGTAGCGCATGTACCCATCCCGAGAGCCTCCTTGCGTGGAGTCGCACCTTGGATTGGTAGTGGCTTGCCGCGACGCGTCGCGTGGCGTGATTGGTCGGGCGCTAAGTCCGCTATCTCACGGGAACTAAGCAACGGATATGACTTAATTTGGTGGAGTCATCTAGATGCGTGGGCCGCAATTGGAGACGTCGCGAGTATCCCCTGCATCGTCGACCTTGACAACCTCGAGGATCAAAAAATGTTGACGAGTCGTAGAGCGCAAGAGCGCCCCACGCTCCGGGATGTAAAGGCCTCGATTCGATTCGCGATTGTTAGAGAGTTGGACCGCGTAGATATCAGGCGATGGCGCCGCTCTCAGCGCAGGGCATCTCTGCAGGCGAATGCTGTGATTGTCTGCAGCCAGCAGGATCGCATTGCTCTCGGTGGGGAGAAGACCTACGTAATTGAGAATGGGTATGTGACACCTGAAAACCCGGTCGGGCACCCTGAGCGGCAAGTTGATGTTAAGGGTGGAGCACTTGTTTTTATAGGGCTTCAAACATATGAGCCCAATATTGACGGGTCACGTTTTCTTGTAGAGCAAGTTCTCCCAATCCTCCAGGAGTTGCGACCTGATGTCTCAATTCGCATCGTCGGGCGCGCTGGGACTGATGTCCAAGAGTTAGCAAGGCCTCATGTCATAGTGACAGGTGAGGTAGAGAGCATTGAGGACGAGTTAGCGAGTGCCGATGTCTCTGTGGTTCCACTGCGGATAGGGGCTGGCACGCGCATCAAGATCCTTGAGGCCCTTGCACATCGTCTTCCGATTGTCACAACAAGCCTTGGCTGTGAGGGGCTCTCGCTAATTAGTGGCGTGCATTGCGAGATCGCTGATTCTGCCAAAGCATTCGCAGTGTCATGTGATTTGCTTCTTAGTGATGCAGGAAAGCGGACTGAGATGACTGAGGCTGGAGCCGCTCTTCAGGGAGAGAACTTTGATTGGTTGAAGATCCGCTCGCGTATCGCAGAATTAGCGCAGACTGTATGCGGAAGGGATTTACGGAGATGAGGAACTTATGACAGCGCGAGAGCGACTCAAGGATGTACTCAGGGAACTCCCATATCCCGTGAAACGCCAAGCGCGTCGACTCTCTAACTGGCGCAGAGGTAGAAGAATTATCGCTCCCGTTAGATGGGGCTCAATGCGCAGAACGCGTCCGTTTAGCTCAAGGTGGGGGAGCGATCGTGGTACCGCCGTAGATCGCGTGTACATCAACAGGTTCTTTGAGTTGCATTCGCACGATATACACGGAGATGTGCTCGAGGTGCAGGGACCAATATTTAGCGGTGTGTATGGCACTGCCATATCAAATACTGAGATTCTCGATATTGAGCCTCGAAATATGCTCGCCACGATCGTGGCGGATCTAAACGAGCTTGATGTTCTTCCAAGAGACAAGTTTGACTGCGCAGTAGTTCCTCAGACACTCCAGTACCTCTCCCAACCGATAATTGGATTGAAGAACCTGTATGAGTCCCTCAAACCAGGCGGAGTGCTGCTCGTTACTGCACCGTTTATTCAAAAAATAGATCATGAAGCCGCAGATGCAGATCGCACGAGGTTCTCACCGCTTGCTTTTCAAGAACTGCTCGAGAGTGCTTGTCTTGGGGCTGATATCGAGGTCAAGAGCTACGGCAATGTACTTACCTCAATAGCGTTCTTAATGGGAATCTCGTCAGAGGAGATGAGGCCGCAGGATTTTGATGTCTACGATCCGGATTATCCGATGCTCGTAGCAGCCCGAGTTCAACGGCCTACTTGAGAATATGAGATCTAAATCTCTAGTACTCATGTATCACCAGATCGCTGAAGTTGGAGATGATCCAAGCGGCCTCGCTGTAAGCCCTAAGAATTTTGCATCTCAATTATCGGTCTTAAAGGAACGCTGTGAAGTTGTTCCACTGCGTGAAATTCAAATGCCGCGTTCGTCGCGAAGTAAGCGCCCTCGGGTAGCGATTACTTTCGATGATGGATACGCCGACAACGGAGAGGTAGGCGCGCCGATCTTGGAGGCCGCCGGGCTTCCGGCGAGTTTCTTCATCACCGGTATAGCGCTCGATGGCCAAGGCGAATTCTGGTGGGATTCACTAGAGCACCTCCTACTTGACCTCTCGGATCAGAGCGCACCGCAGGATCCATTTGAAGTAGTAATTGATGGCCAACGTCTGCGTGTTGATCTTCGGACGCTTGAGGCGCGGATGCGCGCTCATAAAGCCTTGAATAGGAGGCTACGAATCCGGCGCCCGGAGGAGATTGTGCCTGTAATTGATGCTCTGGCGGAGCATGTCGGTAGTGAAGCCCCAACCTGCGAGCGTCATCGTTTAGCAGGGCCAGATGGCGTATTAGCGCTCTCTCGAATCCCAGGAATGACAATCGGGTCTCACACTATGAGGCATGCTCTGCTTCCAGTCCTCACCCCAGAGGCTCGTAGCGATGAACTAGCAGAGTCTCGCCGGTTACTTGCTGACGCAATCGGGAGACCAGTTTTAGAGTTTGCCTTCCCATACGGCGGCGAGGATGCCTTTGATCACGCGAGCGAAGTGGCAGTGCGCGACGCGGGGTATCTGCTCGCGTGTCGAGCAGTCTTCGGCACGGTGACGTCACGCACTGATCCTTTCAAGATCCCTCGTGCTCAGGTATTCGATAGAGACGAGAGGGAGTTCTCTGCAGACCTTGACGCGTGGTCCAGAGGGCGTGTCCCGTGAGTGACTGGATCTATAAGGTCCCGGAGGCTTCGACGGCGCTTGAGGAGGCTGAGCAACCAACATTCTCTGTAGTGATAGCTGTATATAACGCAGCAGAGTTCATAGGAGAAGCACTTGACTCCTGTTTCGCACAGACCGTTGCCCCATTCGAGGTCTTGGTGGTAGACGACGGATCAACCGACGATCTTGATTCTGCGCTTGCTCCATACCTAGAGAAGATTCGTTTGATTCGCCAGCCCAACGGCGGCGAGAGTACCGCTAAGAACGCAGGGGCAAGTGCAGCTACAGGTGATTATGTTCTGTTGCTAGACGCGGATGACGTCGCTCACCCACAGCGGATTGAGGCGATCGCGTCGCTCGCCGTAAGGCGCCCCGACTTAGCAATCATCACCCATGACGATGCGATGACTAAGGATGGAGTATTCCTCCGAAACTATTTTGGAGATGACCGTACTTTTGTAACTGTTGACCAGCGTGAAGCGATAGTGCGCGGATGTTTTATCGTCAACCCAGCGGTTCGCCGCGATGTGTGGCTCGCGCATGGGGGGTATGACGAGTCGATTCGCATCAGCGCTGATTGGGATCTATGGATTCGAATAATTCTCAGTGGCGGTCTTGCGGGGATGGTCGATGCCCCGTTAGTTGAGTATCGGCAATGGTCAGGCTCGCTAACGGCGAATGTTGTTGCTGCGACTCTCGGGAGCATGGCCGTATTGGAGAAGACGCGCAGTCGAGGCGATTTGACGGCTGCAGAGCGAATGATCATCGAGGATCAACTTCGCCACTACCGGTCTCGACTTGCTAGCGCAGCGATTATTTTGGGTGACGCTCGCGCTAGGGAGTTCCTGGCAGCAGTAGTGAGGGATAGCGGAGAGGCTACGGGAGCGCGTATTCGTGCAGCGCTAGCGGCGTTATCGCCGCGTATCGCTAAGACCCGAGTTCGGAATCAATAATCCGTTCGGGGTTCCACTCCGCGCCAAGTAGCGGATCACTCAGCCAAACCCGAGCTACACGATTAATCAGCCCCTCTATAACTTCGTTACCTGAAGAGCGTTGAGCGCGAGCCGCTAGGGATCTTCCGTGGTGAAGCCAACCGGTTACGACTGCTGCTCCAATTGCTTCGCGAGGCAAGCCCATTGCGGCTGCTCCGCGAGCAAGGTGGGCCATTAGGTCCGCGCTGCGGGGATGCTCGCCTCTGAAGAGCGCTGCGATGCGATCAACTTTTGTATCGGCGTCTGCTGGTCCGTCGAGAGCGCTGTAAGCATCGCTCAGAAAATATGCGAGGTCCCACAGCGGAATCGCTGGGTATGCGGCCGATTCCCAATCCAGAACACAGAACTGCTCACCGCTAACTGCAATATTCCAAGAGCCCGGGTCTCGGTGGGCGAGTACTGCAGGTGCAGAGTGGAGCGGAGCAAGTAGTGCATCTGAGACTCCATACTCTGCGTACGCGTTGAGAATATCTCGCGAGATGCGCTCTAACTCTGGGGCAAGGTCGCTACTCGGGCCAGCTGACTCTGCGCCCATAGC
>JBAXPT010000075.1:0-8363 GCA_037132095.1 Actinomycetes bacterium | reverse complement strand
CCGTGAGTTGTGAGCACTCGCCTGACACCGGTGGCCTTGCAGAGGGGCACTAGGAGATCGTGCTCGTTGGCTGCATCAATGAGGATCGCCTCGCCTGAGCCCTTGTCTCGGATAATGAAGACATTGTTCTCAACGGGCCCCACTACAAATCGGTCAACCCTCACGAGTGTGTCCTCATAGTGGGCAGGTCCTGTGGGTGTGTAGTCCTTAGGTTCTGGCATAAAGCAAAGGGTAATGGCGATAGGAGATCGGCGCCGGAAGCCGCGACTTAGAAATGCCATTTAGATATGCGATTTAGAGATGCCATTTTGGGGACCCCGCCGCGTTGGAATGGCGATGGCTTAGTCCGGTAGCGTCGCCCCCGTGGACTTCCGTGACACCTCAGCTGAGGCAGCATTTCGTGATGAGATTCGGGCATGGCTCTCCGAGAACCTCGTCGGCGAGTTCGCAGCGCTCGGTGGGCGTGGAGGCCCGGCAGATGAAAGAGGTTGGGACACCCGCATTGAATGGGAGCGCACTCTAGGGCGCGACCGATGGGTTGGAATGTCGTGGCCAGAGGAGTACGGCGGGCGCAATCTGAATTTCTCCCAGCAGGTCATCTTCAACGAGGAGTACGCGAAAGCAAACGCGCCGGCGCGTATCTCTTTCTTCGGCGAGGGACTATTCGCACCAACGTTGATTGCATACGGAACCCACGAGCAGAAGAGCCGGTTTCTCCCGAAGATTCAGAGTGTTGATGAACTCTGGTGCCAGGGGTACTCAGAGCCCGATGCTGGATCGGATCTCTCAAACGTTGCAACACGCGCAGTGCGCGATGGCGATGAGTGGGTCATCAATGGGCAGAAGGTGTGGACGACTCTTGCTCATCGCGCGCAGTGGTGCTTCGTAGTTGCACGTACTGAGGCTGGATCGACCGGCCATAAAGGTCTCTCATATCTACTCGTGCCGATGGATCAGCCTGGTGTTGAGATTCGACCCCTTCGCCAGATGACGGGTTCGGCTGAGTTCAACGAGGTTTATTTCAGCGATGCCCGAACCTCCGCAGACCTGGTACTCGGTGAAGTGGGGGATGGTTGGGCCGTGGCAATGGCGACCCTTGGATTTGAACGTGGTACTGCGTTTATGAGCCAGCAACTCGCCTTTCAGCGAGAGTTGCGCGAAATTATCGAGGTGGCTCAGGGCAACGGCCGCAGTAAAGAAGCGACTACTCGTCAGGATCTTGCAGACTCCTATATCGGGGTTCAGATCATGAAGTACAACGGAATGCGTATGCTTACTGATCTTGTGGCTAGGGGAGTTATCGGCCCCTCAAGCAGTATCGGCAAACTTTTCTGGAGCAACTGGCATCGCACACTTGGCGAGCGTGCAATGGATGTCTTAGGAACAGATGCACTCCTCGTCGCCAGCGAGGGAAATGGCGAGTATGAACTAGAAGATTTCCACCAAATATTCATGTCGAGTCGCGCAGAGACAATCTACGCAGGCGCGAGTGAGATCCAAAGAAATATCATCGGCGAGCGGGTGCTTGGGCTCCCGCGCGAACCCCGCTAAGAGAGGAAATACCAAATGAACTTTGCATTCTCAGAGGAGCAGGACCAACTTCGCGACGTAGTACGTCGATTCGTGGAGGAGAAGAGCTCAGAGGAAGAGGTACGTCGCCTCATGGACACTGAGGTTGGATACGACCCAAATGTCTGGGCGCAGATGGCCAATGAGCTTGGGCTTCAGAGTCTTCACATCCCTGAGGAGTTTGGTGGACAGGGCTTCTCTTTCGTAGAGCTCGCCATTGTCTTTGAGGAGCAGGGGCGACGCCTTCTCTGCTCTCCTTACTTCGCGACTGTTGCTCTCGCCACAAACGCGATACTCAACGCGGGTACCTCGGATGAGAAGGCAGCCCTTCTACCTGGTATCGCTTCTGGTGAGACCATCGCCACGCTTGCATTCACCGAGCCAAATGGTCGTTGGGATGCGGATGGCATCACGATGATCGCACGCGAGGATGGCGGCTCTTGGGTCCTTGATGGCACGAAGATGTTCGTCATCGACGGAAACAACGCAGACCTCATTGTCGTTGCCGCTCGTACTGCTGGTACCAGTGGTGAGGCCGGGATCTCGTTCTTCACGGTTGCAGGCGACGCTAAGGGTCTTACACGTACCGCACTCGCGACAATGGACCAAACCCGCAAGCAGTCCAAGCTTGAGTTTGCTGGCGTAAAGGCCACTCCGCTCGGTGCGGCTGGCCAGGGATGGTCTGCACTCTCCAAGACACTCGACCAGGCTGCGGTCTGCCTTAGCAATGAGATGGCTGGTGGCGCTCAGTTCGTCCTCGACATGTCTGTTGAGTACGCGAAGGTACGAGTTCAGTTCGGACGCCCGATTGGGTCGTTCCAGGCCATCAAGCACAAATGTGCAGACATGCTCCTCGAGGTCGAGTCGGCCAAGAGCGCTGCGTATTACTCCGCATGGGCCGCCGGCGAGGACAACGAAGAGTTGCCTGTAGTCGCCAGCCTCTCAAAGGCTTACTGCTCAGACGCGTATTTCCATGCAACCGCTGAGAACATCCAGATCCACGGTGGAATCGGATTCACATGGGAGCACCCTGCACACCTTTACTTCAAGCGTGCGAAGAGCAGCGAGATTCTCCTTGGTGACGCTACTTATCACCGCGAGCTCCTAGCACAGCGAATCGGAATCTGAGTCGGGGCGTCGAGGTCTGCACCTAGCTAACCTCGACGCTCGCAGTCGATATGGCACTCCTCATAGCCTTTCTGATTCTTGGTGTAATTCTTTTAATCGCTGCGGTCTTAATTTTCCGCGAGGCCCAGCGGATGCAAGAGTTACCTCCGCTCGCAGTAATCGACCCCGATGATGCCTATGAGTATGTAGTAGCGAACCTCGACTCGATTGTCGCCGCTACGCTCACCCATGACGATGTGCGGATCATCCTTGATGCCGCTCTCGAGTATCTCGTCTCCGTTGGAGTGGCTCGCTCGAAGCCGTCGGCGGAGAGTGCGGAGCCCCTCGTGCTTGATGCTCTGGACTTCGTTCTTGCTAAAACCTCAATCGCTGCGCCGGGTTCAACTCGGAGCGAAGATACAAGCGAAGAATGTAGCGAGAACGGAGAATACGCTTTAGGAGCGGAGTTAGTAGAGGCCTTTCTGAGCGAGCAGGTTGAGGCAGTCTTAGACCTCCTAACCGCCTATCTGAGCAGGGTCGGTGCTGTAGGGCGACCCGCGACCGATGGCGAGACAACGACCGGTGCCTAAGGCCAGGTCGAGTCGCGCCTTGCGCTGCTTCTCTCGCTAGGGTTCTATGCCATGAGCCGACCAATACGTTTTGAAGAGAATCAGTTTGTTGGGGACAAGCGTTCCCAGATTGTTTATGACCTTGATCTCCCTGGCCTCGATAAGGCGATCATCGATGAACTCATGGAGTCAGAGCGGTTTATTTCTTTCGGCCCGGATACCCTCAACGAAGCGCGCAACCGTGGGTACAAGCCGCATAAAAGTATCCGCGAATCCCAAGATGCAGAGAACGCCTAACTTCTTATAGGCGCTACCAAGCGCTGTTGCTCGTGGTGCTAAGCGAGACGAATTTAGTGTGCTGAAGGGGCCGAGTTAGTGGACGACCATATAGAGGTCACGAATGGCGATAGCGCTGCAGAGACAATTCGTCTTGCCGCTCATTGGGCTCACCCTGTCGGAGCGCGACGAGTACCCGGAATCGTATTGTCGCACGGCTTTCCACAACCACCACGCGGTCGTATCGCGTCTGGATTGACATTCCCTGGTCTCGCGGATCGCATTGCAAAGGAAGTTGGCTGCCACGTATTGACCTTTAATTTTCGTGGAACTGGAGGCTCGGATGGAGATTTCTCTATCTCCGGCTGGATGGCCGACTTGCGCGCTGCAATAGATCAAGTCGCAGCGCGCCCAGATGTGAGTGAGATATGGCTAATTGGTGCAGGGTTTGGTGGGTCCCTCTCAATCTGCTGCGCCGCAGATGACTCGCGTGTGCGTGGAGTCGCTACCCTTGCGGCTCACTCAAATTTGAACGACTGGCTACGCGATCCAGCGCGCTTCCTTACTCATGCACGCCGCATGGGTGTTTTCCGAAGCACCGATGCCCCGAGCGATACAGCGAGTTGGACGCGAGAGATCAAGGAGTTCGCACCATTGGCAGCGGCCTCAAAACTTGGAGACCGACCATTCTTGATCCTTCATGGATCTGATGACGCTGTCGTGGCCCCTACCGATGCGATAGAACTCGGTGAGGCTCATGGCTCTGCAGATATTAGGTTTGTGTACCATGCCGGTCACCGACTTCGCCATGATCCGCGTGCAGTGGCAACACTGCTTGGTTGGCTTGATCGTCAAGGGGGGCCACTCTTAGAAGCGGCTCCGATCGAACCCTCGGAACTAGCTACAGAGCAACAGACCTTTTTGTAGCGAGAACATCGCTAAGAGTCTCTGAGAGCGTGAACTCGGGCTCCCATCCGGTGTGCTCTCGAAGCAGCCGCGAATCTCCAATAAGAGGTGGAGGTTCGATCGCTCGCACGAGTGCAGGGTCGGTGACGAAAGTGATCTCGCTCGTCGAGGCTGCTGCGAGCATGTCCGCAATGGAGCCCACCGAGGTACTTACTCCTGAGCAGACGTTGTATGCGCGCCCACTCTCTCCGGCGAGCCCGAGCAGTCGGTAAGCGCGTACAACATCACGCACATCGGAGAGGTCGCGCATCGGATGACGCGATCCCATAACGACCTCAGTGCCTCCATCGCGTTCGGCCTGCGCTATGCGAGCGGCGAGCGCTGGTACTAAGAATCGCTCAGTCTGGCCAGGCCCGGTGTGGGGGAATGGACGCACGCAGACAACCTCAAGATCGGTTGCTCGCTCCATCTGCAGTGCGATTATCTCAGCAGCAGCCTTAGCCGCGCCGTAAGGGGTGACCGGTCTAAGAGGGGTGGATTCATCTGCAAGTTTTGTTGACTCATCTATGGTTCCATATTCCTCTGACGACCCGATGACAACGACCCTCCGGATTCCAAGCGACGCGCATGCGGCGAGCACGTTGAGGGTGCCCTCAGCATTGACACGGAACTGCACCTCTGGCGCCGACCAAGATTCTCCGACATGGCTAAGTGCCGCTAAGTGGTAGACGATCTCAGGTGACGCGCTCATGAAGTGCTCGCGCACCATCGCAGCGTCTGTGATATCGAATGCCTCTGGGCCTGCTCTATCAAGACCGATTACTTCATCACCTGATGACTCAAGGTGAGATGTCAGGTAAGGGCCTACAAAGCCGAGTGATCCAGTTACTAATACCTTCATGCCTGTTTCCCTGCCTAATTCCCTACTCGCTTAAAGACCTGCTCCGTAGCGCCACGGTAGGCCAGGATGTGGTTGGTAGTTGCCCGCTCCCAAGTAAATGTTGAGGCCCGCTCCGGCCCTGCTGTGCGAAGTTGGTCTGCCGCTGATTCGTCTTCTAGTAACCCTGCAATCGCGGCTGCTAATTCGGATGGTGCCGCTGGTGGAGTCAAGCGCGCAGCATCCCCACATACCTCGGCCATAGCGGATCCTGTGGTGGTTACAACTGGAGCGCCAGAGGCGAGTGCCTCGAGGGCAGGTAATCCAAATCCCTCCTCCAATGACGGATAGGCAACCACCGATGCTCTGCGTAAGAAGGGTGCAAGCACCTCTGCAGGGAGATACCCGGGCCTAAGAATCCTTGTTGTGTATCCGCTGCGGGCTACAGAATCGCGCACTTCTTTCGCTCCCCACCCGTCAGACCCTGCTACTACCAAACGTAGGTCTGGATGATCATCCGCAATCTGCGCGAAGGCCTCGACTAACGAAGGTATGTCCTTGCGCGGCTCAAGTGTCCCGACAAATGCTAAGTAAGGCGGACGAATGCCGTTATGCGCGAGAAGATTGAGATCGGCCTCAATCTCCCCGGGGAGGTTAAGTGGTTGAAACCGTGCGTGGTCTACGCCATGCGAAGCGACATGGATCGGAGTACTTGGATCAAGGACCGCAGTTAGGCGGTCCTTTGTGTGATGACTAACGCAGATAAGTGCAGATGCATTTCTGACCGATCTGCGGATCATTCGTCGAAAAAATAAGACTTTCGACTTCTCGTGCCACTCGGGGTGATCGAAGAATGTCAGATCATGAATCGTTACTACAGATGGAATATGAAGGCGTCCCGGCATCGTGTAATGCGGCCCATGCCACAGATCTGCGTTCATACGCTTCGCGAGCTTTGGAGCTTTAGTCTGCTCCCAAAGAAGACGTTGAGGCCTGCTTGTGGGTACCTCTGCGGCGACCGTGGAGCTCGGTGCGATCTCGCTCCAACGCTGCTCATCATCGCTGCGCGCAGCCAACAGAAGATCAACCTCGGGGTGTGCATCTAGCGCTCGAGCTATCTGAATCGTATAGACACCCGCGCCGACCGGCCTGCTAGGAACTGCGGATACATCCAGTAGCACTCTCACATTCTTGAGTCTACGGGAGCAGGCCGCGTCGGCGATTCGAGTGCATCTCTATGGCATGTTGATAAGCCTTGAAGTGCCCTAAGGCCGATGCCTCCCAAGAGAACATCGCCGCTCGTTTTGGTCCCCTAGCCCGCAGATCGTCGCTAAACGTGTTATCGGTCAGGACATCAAGTATTGCTTTACTCCAAGCCGCTGGGTAATCCGGTGGCACAAGAATCCCGGCATCCCCTACGACCTCGGGGAGGCTCGTCGCATCTGACGCTATAAGTGGCGATCCATGTGCGAGCGCCTCGAGTGCTGGGAGCCCGAAGCCCTCCGATCTCGATGCAACGGTAGTGACCGATGCGGTGCTGTACAGGGCCTCAAGGAGCGAGTCATCGACGAGTCCGAGCGATCTCACCCCCGGTGCGTTGAGCCCTGCGACGTCGCCCCAACCCACTGGGCCGGCCAGAACCAGGGTCAGGTTCGGGATCTCGCGTCGAGCGCGTTGTAGTGCAGCGATGAGCGTCTCAACGCCTTTACGCGGCTCAACTGTCCCGACCTGAAGAACGAATGGTTGAGAGATTCCAAGAGCATCTATCCGCCTCTCCGCCTCGCTCTGGTCGGCAGACGGAGAGAGGGTGACTCCATGGGGGATTACGTGGATGTTCTTCTCATCAAACCCAAGGTTAATTAGTTGGCGCGTTACAAAAGATGACGCAGTGATAATCGCATCTGCCTCGCGCCGCGCAATTGCGAGTCCGGCTTTGTGAAAAGAGACGCCCCGACGTGTGAAGAGTTCAGGGTGATTCAGGAATGCGACATCATGGACCGTGACAACGAGCGCTGAATCTGATCGCGGTGGTATTGCAAGGCTTGGAGCATGAACCACATCAGCCGCGAATGGAAGGCGTGGCCTACGAAGGCGGTGCCAAAGTTCATACCTGGCACCGTCGTGAGGGAGTCCAAGATCGGTGAGCCCTGGGAGAGTCACTCCATCTCGTGCTGGAACTGAACCGCCGGCAAAAGTTAGAAGATCAACACCAAACTCAGGGATTTCCCTGCATAACGCCTCTGTATAACGCCCTATCCCCCCTGGAACTCTTTGGCGTAACTGGCCAACGTGAAGAGCGACTCTCATACGAGGGAACGATAGAGGCTAATCAGGGCATCAGCGGTTTTTGGCCATGAATAGCCTTCGGAAATAGCTAAGCCTCGCTGTATTAAACGCTCCCTCATCGCGCTGTCGGAGAGGAGCTGAGCGAGCGCGCTTGCGAGCGCATCAGCGTCGTCTGCCTCTACAAAAAAAGCGCCGTCGCCTAGTACTTCGGGGAGCGACCCGACTGAGGTCGCAACAACCGGAACGCCGGTAGCCATGGCCTCTAAGGGCGGAAACCCGAAGCCTTCGTATAGAGATGGATAGGCGAAGACGCTCGCCCCCGCTAGGAGATTGGCGCGAGTATCGGCGCCTACATAACCAAGGACGCGGATGCGATCTCTGAACGGCGAGTTGCGAATAGATGATTCAAATGCGCCGCCATCCCAGCCTGACGGCCCCGCGTGTACAAGGTAAACGCTCGCGTCATTAGACGCGAGGATATTGAACGCATCTACCAAGCCTGGAAGATTCTTGCGCGGGTCAATGCTCCCGAGCGTCAGAACGTAGTGCTCCGCTCGAGCGACTACGCGCCCTGCATCCGAATCACCACCGTAAACATTAGGTAGTCCAAGTGGAATTGTGGCGACGCGATCAGCGGGAGCTCCCAGCTCGCTCACGAGCTCCTCAGCGATTGCGTGACTCGGTGCGTGGAGAATTGCTCCGCGCTGAATTGCGCGCTTAAGTAGCGCGGGATATTCAAGCGTGTCTGGTCTGCAGAGTTCTGGAAAACGTAG
>JBAXPT010000074.1:0-8596 GCA_037132095.1 Actinomycetes bacterium | reverse complement strand
TGATGGCGGATCGCATGAACTCTGATGAGTTTCATGCTTGGCTCGACAACGTTGCTGAGGCCTCAGCATCCGGAAACTCAGATGATGTACGAGGTTTACTCGAATGAGCATGTTTGATCGTCTCGCCGATTTTGAGGCTGAACTTGATCGCTTGGAGTCGACACTCGCAGACCTATACGCGGCGGGCGACCAGCGCGCTGCGGCTGATGCAGGGCGGCGCGCCTCAGACCTACGCCCGGTAGTGGAGGCGTATAGGGCTTATCGCGTTCGCGAGCAGGGTCTTAGCGATGCGCGAGAGATGCTTGAGTCTGAGAAAGATCCCGAGATGCGCGACTTTCTGCGCGATGAAGTGGGCGCTTCTGAGAAAGCGATTGACCTACTCGAGCAGGAACTAAAGGAACTGCTAATTCCCAAGGATCCAAATGACGGAAAGAATGTCATTGTCGAGATTCGCGGAGGAGAGGGTGGCGACGAAGGAAACATCTGGGCCGGCGATCTCTACAGCATGTACCTGCATTATGCGGAGGCACGTCGCTGGAAGATCGAACTGCTCTCCAGCCAGGCCTCCGATATGGGTGGGTTTCGAGAGGTCACCTTTATGGTCAAGGGAGTAGATGCTTGGTCGCGCCTTAAGCATGAGGCAGGCCCGCATCGTGTTCAGCGAGTACCCGCTACTGAGAGTCAGGGGCGCATACATACCAGTGCCGCGACAGTAGCGATCCTCCCGGAGGCTGAGGAGGTTGATGTGCACGTCGACCCGAATGATCTAATCGTTGATGTCTACCGATCATCTGGCCCGGGTGGTCAATCAGTGAATACAACAGACTCAGCGGTTCGATTAACTCATAAACCTACGGGGCTAGTTGTTACCTGCCAAGACGAGAAGAGTCAGCTGCAGAACAAAGACAAGGCGATGAGGATCCTGAGAGCGCGTCTTCTGCAGATAGAGGAGGAGAAGCGCGAAGCAGAGCTATCCACCGTGCGACGCAGTCAGTTAAAGGGTGGTGGGCGCTCTGAGAAGATTCGCACCTACAACTTCAAAGAGAATCGCGTAACTGATCACAGAGTAGGCCTTACGCTGCACTCGTTAGATGCAGTGCTCGCCGGCGATATTGATGCTTTGGTAGATGCGCTTGCTAGTGCCGAGCGAGCGGAGCAACTTGCGCACGGGACTCCGTGAGCGAAGTTGCTCCTAAATCGTGGGGCGCGCTTCACCAACTAGCCCTGACATCACTCAAGGATGGGGGAGTGGAGTCGCCTGCCTCGGAGGCGCGATGGATTCTGGAGTCTGTCTCGGGTCTAGGTTTTGATGCTCTGCTGATTGAAGAAGCGCCCGCCACAATCCGCGCTGAGCGCAAGGTAAACGCGCTACTTGAGCGACGCTTGACCGGCGAACCGCTTCAGTATGTGCTCGGCGAGTGGTCATTTCGAGACCTTGATTTACTAGTCGACCCCCGAGTCTTAATTCCGCGACCCGAGACGGAGATTCTTGTCGAGATTGCATTACTTGAGGCAGCGCTTCTAGGTATGCGTCTTGGGGTTGCAGATCCTTGGGCTGATTCTGGTCGTGACCATGTTGTTGTAGATCTCGGTACCGGGAGTGGAGCAATTGCTATTGCACTCGAGCGAGCGCTGCCTGAGGCTCAAGTCTGGGCAACGGATGTGAGTAGTGATGCTCTCTGCGTAGCGCGCGCCAATATCGCCGGTACAGGGGCAACGAGAGTGATGGTTAGCGAGGGTGCTTGGTTCGATGCGCTCCCATCAGCCCTCAAAGGCAATTTGATGCTCGTCGTATCAAACCCTCCTTATATTGCAGAGTATGAGAAGAGCGATCTCTCAACCGAGGTAATTGATTGGGAGCCCTACGGAGCGTTGATTAGTGGACCTACCGGCCTAGAAGCCATCGAGGAGATTTTGATGGCATCCGTGCAGTGGTTAGCCCCAGGTGGAGTAATCGTTATCGAGCATGCTCCTCACCAGGCCGATGCTGTCGTGACGCTTGCAGAGGCGGCTGGCTTGAGAGACGCGAGAGTGCACCCCGACCTAACTGGTAGCCCGCGGGTGCTAGTCGCGCGGAACCCTCACTAAAAAGTAGAGGGGTTACAAGCCGCCGAGTCGATCGAGAACGCTTGCGCTTCCACGCTTAGCGGTGCGCGTCATCACCATCGAGTAAGTCCCATCAGTCTTGACTAGCCCAGCATCACGAATGAGCGCCTCTAACGCGGCATCAATCGCCTCAGGTGCTAGGTCAGGGATCAGGGCACAGATCTCGTCTCGAGTCGCTGGCCCATTGCGAAGAATGGCTGTAACAATTCGGCGCTCGTCGGGCTCGCGGTCAAGTGCTCCAGACATTCCTGCAGCGAGTGCCTCGCGGCTCAGGGCTCGAACAATGCAGCTCTCTAGTGCAGTCGCGGTCTCGGCTCGTCTCTCTCCTTGGGAGAGGCGAAGGTCTCCACAGTGGTTCCCGGGGCCAAGCACTGCAACTCTTCGCTGCTTCCCCTCGGAGTCAGTTGTAGAGATCTCGATGCGCCCTGAAATTGCGAAGAGCACACGGTCGGCCTCATCGCCCTCTCGGTAAATTGTGTCGCCTGCTTCATAGTGCTCAGTAACGAGGCGAGTGAGTAGCGCACCGAATGCATCATCTGGAATTCCAAGTGCGGAGAGGTCTACCTCTCCACCGGTAAGGCGCTGCTCCCATAGAGCTGAGTACGACGGCTGACTAACCAGGAGCTCTTGATGTGTCCCAAAGAATAGGTTTCCACCTGAGGAGAAGATCATGTCATCGACAGCAGTCGCTAGTTCGGGGCTCTTGACGCCGAGGATGATGGTCTCGACTCCTCTCGAGCGGATCCGCCCGAGCAAAGGCAACGCGGTATCAGGCTCCGCGAATGCAAGTAGTGATCCAAGTAACAGCACGCGTGGCTTCTGTGCGAGAGCGATAGCAAGGGTAAACCTCTGGCGCTCCCCGAGGGTTAGCCGAGAGCCGCTGTGCCCAAGTGGGGCGTTGAGTCCATCGGGGAGCTCCGCAACATGGGTTAGGCCCACAACCTCTAGCAACTCGAGTGCTCCTTCCTCTGTGAGGTCGGGCTCGACTGCTCGTAGTTGATGAAGTGTCGAGTCGTTGAAAGCAATCGCCTCTGAAGGCACGTAGGAGAGGTTGTTTCGAATGCCGGGCATTCTCACATCGCTGCCATCGAGTTCGATGTGCCCTGCCTCAGGGTTATCTTCACCTGCGAGAAGGGATAGGAAATCCTCAGGCTCTGTTCCAACCGGCATGACAACGCCAATGACTCGATTGATTGGGAAGGTAAGCGAGACGTCATTAATGGTTAAGCCGGTCTCAAATTTCTTAGTGACTCTATTTATGGAGAGTCCGGCCACTTGAGAGGCTTTGGCATAGTTGCGCGTATCGTTATTCTCGGGCTCAGGAATCTTGATTCGGTTGTCAAGCAAGAGAATTTCATCGATGTCGCGTTGACATACAACCGCAAGTTCAACGGTCCTGAGCCAAGAGGGAAGTTCTTCGAGTCCGCTGACAACCGCCTGAACATAAAGGATTGAGGCCGCGACTCCGGCAAGGGCTGACCCCCCTAGAAGGAGCGCTAGAAGGACGATAATCGCTAATCCTCCCAGTCCAGTGAGCTCCGCCCCGGTAAATAGGCGCACCTCAGTGGCGCCCTGCTGGTACGTCTTTTCCTCGATCTCCCGTGAGAAGCGGTCGAAACGTTTGCGGTGCCAATTTTGAAGCTGAAGGCCACCAATCACTCGAGCACCGGAGATCGTTTCATCAACCGCTGAAGCGAGTGAATCATTTGCTCCCGACACGGCTCGGTCTACTTCAAGCATCTGTTTTCCAACCATTTTTCTATACAACGCAAATAGAAGAGTCGCGAGGAGCATCAAGACACCGGCGCGCCACTCAATCCATGTGAGAAGGGTCAGTGAAACCACGACCTTGACAAACGCTGGGAGTCCTTCCGCAACCGTGAGTTCAAATGACTTACTAATTGTGTCAATATCGCTTGAGTGTCTCAGCACTACAGAGGAGCGGACTATCGAACTCTGAAGGAGAGCATCAGTGGTGAGTGATTTTTCGTAGACCCTTAGTCGAAGGACATGAGCGGAGACGGCAGCGAGCCGCTGTGCCCAGAGGTGTGCCTTATGAGCGGAAGCAATCTGAATGATAACTAGCGCTGCCATAAGCAGAACATAAGGGATGTCGGTGAACCCATCTTCGACACGCACCTTCAACAGTTGCGAAATAATCAGCGGCAGAGTGGCGCCAGATATGAGCGCTATTACTAGTGCAAGTACGATCCCAGATGAGAGAAGGCCATTCCCTTTTGTATATGGGGCATACCACCTAAGCATCCCTCTTACGGATGCTGGTTTAGTAATTACTTCGCTGTTGCGTGCGGATTCATCGCCTGTCTCGCCTATGCGGGTGTTCATAGTTGACCTTTACCTAAGCAGTTTTGACGTTTGGTGATCCTACAACTCCCCGCCGCTTAACATCCTTTTAGGAATGTGAAGCTTTTAGTAATGTGAAGCTCTCCATCCGACGGAGGTCGAATATTCGCTAGCGACCTGAGGCCTGAACCTGAGTACTGACCAGGTGTCATCGGTAGCAACTAAACGGAGCAACTAACCCTATTAGTGAGGGCGTCTCGAATTTAGGTACTCGCAGTGGGAGTCTCGTCCCCGTCATCAATTCTCTGCTGGCGCATCTGGGCTCCGCGGCTTTGGATATCGCTGAAGAAGTCGGACTCCGTTAGCTCTGTGACCTCCTCTTTGCGGCGCTCAGCGTTGATCTCAATAGTCATGCGCCTGACCTGTGCTTGCAATCTGCTCTCTCGAAGGGCTGTCTCTCGCGCAGCATCTGCGAGGCGAGCAGCAAGGGCTCCTAGATCGTCACCTCGCGACGCGATCTTCTTGAGAGATGAATCATTTACCGGAGTCCCGTCCTCGAGTGCCGACGCAGCAATAGTGAGTTCTCTGAGCGGTCGACTTAGAGCGCGGGCCACAATGATTGCGAGAAAAATCGAGGCAAATGAAACGAGTAATGCAACCTTGATTGCTAGTTCGCGAGCCTGATTAGCCGATTTATCAAATACAGCGATTGGCTCGATAACCACGGCTTTCCAACTCACTTGCCTAAGCGGTCTCCATGCTACGGCAACCTTGTTGCCATTAATCGAGCCAATAGCGAAACCAGGTTTCTCGGTCTTCAAAAGCTTGAGAACAGATGCTGAGGTTTTAAGGGTCGGCACCTTTTCAGTAAAGCGCTGCGTATCGGTCGCCTCTGTCTGGGCCTCTGGCGTAAATGGAGCCAGAGTCGATAGGCGATAGATGTCTCTAGTGTCGGATGAGATGAGGCCCGTGTCCTCAACAATTAGTGCTGCTCGGCCATTTGCTGTGACGAGAGACTTCGAGACACTTAGGGCGTAACTCCTAATCGCTGCAACGCCTATGACTACATTTTGATAACGGATTGGATAGGCGAACGCTGTACCAGGGATTGGTGCTGTCAGCGGAATGTAAATGTCGCTTACGTTCGGCGTTCCACTCATGGCACGCTTAAAATACCGCCTAAATGAATAGTTTTTCCCTAGCTGTGCTCGGTCTGATGCTGCAATTGCGTTGCCCTGAGCGTCGAGGATGAAGAATGATCCAGTTGTGGTGTGTGCTGCTTTAAGCGTATCGAGTCTTTCGTCGATTGAGTTCTGCAGAGCACCCCGAGCGTTTGGATTAGCAGTAAATGCAATGGTAAGCGAGTCATTGGCTACGGAGCCAGCAATCTCAAGGTTCGCCGCGATCTCGGTATCAAGACCGATTGTCACTGCAGCGGCAATGCTCTTGAGATCTCTCTCCCCATCCGCTGCGCTTTGATCGCGCAGCCTCATTGATCCCAGTTGAGCAAGTAGAAGAATTGGAAAGAGAGCCACAAGTACAAGGGCCCAGCCAATCTTGGTGCTCACATTCCAGCGGCGTGGATTAAATTTCATCTGAGGCCTTCCCCCGAAGTCTCGTGCTCACCTCAAATCGATGCGCTGGTGCAAGAGTGGTTTAACTCTTGCGCGCCTCACCCTACTCAAATCTAATTGAGGTCGTTTCGTTCATTTGGGTCAAGTCTCTGAAGCAACACCCTGTCTACCGCTACCCAAAGCGTCTTCGAGTGCGGATAGAAGACGATGGGCCCAAAGGCCATTATGGGAATTGTGATTGCGAGTAGTGGGAACACCGGGACCTCTGGAACCGTCAAGATGAGTGCCGTGACGAAGACAATTGCGAAGAGTCCACCAGTGGCGATCATGTTGAAGGCAAGTGCCCCTGCCCAGTAGCCCTGCTCTCGCTCAAAATGCAGCCCGCATTTTGGGCAGTTGTCGAGAATTTTGAAATACCCTTTGAACAGATGCCCAGACCCACAGCGCGCACATCGCTTGGTCAGCCCTAGCCAGAGCGCACCGGCTCGGCTAGGGGTCTTAGAGCTGACGGTCTTAGGTTCAGGCGGCATACTCGCCGACCTTAGTGGCGCGCCGTGTGCTTGCTATGCCTCAAGAAGATTCGAGTGCTTACCGGCGACAACTTGAATCTCGCGGCCTTCCCATGCCTCTTCGGTCATGGATGTCAATACCTCTTTGTCGCTTGTGTTTAGGAGTGCTCGCCTTCCGTCAGGACAAATGGCAGCGATAATTCCTTGAGAGGGCGAGCCGTCGCGCTCCATCACTACTGCGGTTGCCTCGATCTTGGCTGAACCCGTATACGCGCCAGCCGGCTCGCGCGATGGAAGAGAGTCAACTAATGGTTGCGTCTCTGATTTCGGAACGAATGCGGCTGTGTTGTTTGGCGTAGTCGGTGGCGTAGTTGAGTAGACACCTGCTGCATGTTTTGTTGCATACCAACCAAGAGCGGTTACGAGACCAATTGATCCAGGGGTCTCTCGACACGCATCGACCATTGCTGCGATGGAGCGAACAACGTAAGCATTGCCTGGTCCACCAGCGAACCCGAGGCCTCCGGTGAGAGTTAGCGGGCGAGGATCCTGAAGCGGACCCTTCAAATCAAGCGCACGCATCGCAAGCTGAACAGCTGACGGGAAGCATGAATACAGATCCATGTGAGCGATATCGTCCATGCCTATCCCGGCGGCAGCGAGGGCTGTCGAGACGGCGGTGCCGATTGCGGGGGAGTCTGCTAAGGACCAGCGCTCAGTGAAGAAGTAGTGGTCGTTGGCCTCAGCACCGGACCACGGAAAGACCATCTCTTCGCTAGGCACTCCAGCTTCAACTGCCGCACCATAGGAGCACATGACAATGGCGGCTGCCTGGTCGACATCGATATTCGCGCACATAAGTTTTGTGTAAGGGAACACGACCATGCGATTTGTCGGGGAGGTGAGAGTGATTTCGTCTGCGCTATAGGCAGTCTTAGACCATGCGCGTGGATTCTTTGCAGCCTGGGACGAAAAGTGCTCCCAGAGTGCGCCGACTTCGCGTCGATGTTCTTCAATGCTCCTTCCGGATGCGTGGCGGATCGCAGTCTCGAAAAGCGGATAGACACTTGTTGGAGCGAAAGCCGCGTGAGCGTTCTCGTAATCGCTCGTGCCAGGTCGCGGGTCTCCCATTACATCTGGGCAAGGCGGGTCGGCATCTGTAGACCAGTCAAGAACTACAGGCGGGTCAATTTTCCTAGCGCGCCATCGAGTGTTTACACACTCAACGCCTCCGAGTATTGCTACTTCGGTTGCCCCGGATTGAATCTCGCGCGCAAGATGGTTGAGCATCATCTGGGGAGAGTTTCCTCCGGTTGACGTTGCGATTGTCCGACGTGGGTCGGCATGAATACGCCGAGCTAGAGACCTCGCTGGATCCGCGTAGTCCCAAGACATCATGTCAATTACGCAAATGGTGTCTGCTTTAGCAGTGAGGTGCTTAATCGATTTGTGTTTGCCTGCGTCGTGGACTGCCTCGGCTAGAAGGTCGATCGGCTCAAGCGAGTCGAACGGATTGGCGAAGCGCTGTTCGCTCTGTCCGATGGCGACAATTACTGGAGTTCGGGGATCAATGGTCACGACGGGCGAGCCTAGTGAAACCCCGCCAAACCCCCGAACTTCGGGAGAAGGTCAGGTTGAGTCTTCTTCTGGGGGCTCTGGCCATGTGGGCACCCCGGGAGCCGCGCTATCAGGGCAGATAGATCTGTAGTCGCAGCGTTGGCATATTGCCGCGTCGGCGACACCGGGGAATCCTCCGCTGGAGATGGCCTGCCCGGCTACTCGAATTGCGGCGACTGTCGCGCAGAGCTCCTCCTGTATCTCTTCGAGCTCCTCGGGCCCTGGCTCGAATACATCCGGCTCGTCATCAATCTCGGCGGCCAGGTGCTCGTAACGAATCCGTAGTGAGAGGTTGAGACGAGATGCGATTGGTGCTGCTAGCCAGGCCTGTAGTCGTGCGCGCTCGTCATCCGCAACGCGTTCAGTTGCTTTGCCACCGGTCTTGTAATCACGAACCTCGAGCACTCCATCGAGCCTCCAGATTGCATCGAGGCGCCCAGATGCGATGAAGCGTGGAGCACCGGGATAAAAACGCGCTAGTTGGTG
>JBAXPT010000073.1:0-8694 GCA_037132095.1 Actinomycetes bacterium | reverse complement strand
GTTGCTCCGTTCGAGGAGAGTCTCTTTAGGTTCATACTCGGATGAGACTTAAAAGGCTTCGTCATCTCTCAAAGCGTTTCCTTGTCGCACTCTGGCCTGCGCCTCCTTCAGTAGCCGAGTCACAGTGGGCGTATGGATTTCTCTGGGAGGGGGAGCGCAGTCTTTTTAAGTCTCTACCTAATCATGACCGAAGGCATTTAATTGGGGTAGCGCAGAGGGTCGACTTATCACTTGGGGCGCTATCAGAAGAGCGTTGGATAGCGGCAGCACTACTCCACGATGTTGGGAAGTCACACTCTCGGTTGAGTCCAGTAGGAAGGGCAGCTGCGACAATCTGGATCGAGATCAAAGGATTAGACCGAGTATCAATCTCCAATGGGAAGTGGGATCGGCGTGTATACCAATACGCGCAGCACCCTTTGCTTGGGAGTGATGACATTCGTAATTGCGGAGGGCATGAAGAGGCTGCTCTCTGGGCGAACGCTCATGACGACCCCCATCTCTGGAGCACTACTGGCTTCCCCAGTGCGGTCATTGAAGCACTGACAAAATCAGACGACGATTGAGGGCTCTACGGCAATCTCGGTAGCAGTCCAGTTGCACTGCGAATGCGCTCCATGACGGGGTCAGCAATTTCCTGAGCACGCACTGCGCCGGATGCAAGTATGCGCCCAACCTCACCGAGGTCGGCCTCAAGTTCTGCTAGTCGTGCCTGCAGCGGTTCGATGAGAGAGACCACGGCATCGGCGGTCTGGGATTTAAGCGCTCCATAACCCTGGCCGTGCAGGCCTAGCGTTGTCTGCTCAATCGTTTGGTTAGTCGCAGCGCTGAGAATCTCAATCAAGTTCGATACCCCTGGCTGGTTTATCGGGTCGTAATTGATTGCCGCAAGCGAGTCGGTAACTGCACTCTTAATCTTCTTCGCAATTCGGCTGGGCGGATCCACGAGCAGTATCTGCCCTGCCTCTGAGTTGGCTGACTTGGACATCTTGGCAGCGGGGTTCTGTAGGTCTTTAACCCGCGCTGCTACCTCAGGGAACGTTGGCTTTGGGACGATCAGAGTCTCGCCAAAGCGATGGTTGAACCTGATTGCAATGTCTCGAGCGAGTTCGAGGTGTTGCCTTTGATCGTCGCCTATAGGCACCTCTGTCGTGTCATAAGCAAGGATGTCAGCAGCCATCAGAACTGGATAGTCAAGCAGCCCAACACTGACGCTCTCCTGCCCCTGCCCCTTGTCTTTAAATTGCGTCATACGCCGCAACTCGCCATAGGTTGCGATGCAGTTAAGAATCCATGTGAGCTCGGTATGTGCGCTTACATGACTCTGGACGAAGAGCACACACCTCTCGGGGTCGAGACCAGCGGAGAGTAAAAGCATGGCGGTCCTGCGTGTGCGGTCTGCGAACTCTGCAGGCTCATAGGCCACCGTCATCGCATGGAGATCCACGACGCAGTAGAGGGCCTCGGAGCGATTATCGGGGTGAATTGGAGTCTCTGATACCCACCTACGAACCGCCCCAAGGTAGTTGCCGAGGTGCATCTCGCCGGTTGGTTGTATGCCCGAGA
Source organism: Actinomycetes bacterium (assembly GCA_037132095.1). Lineage (GTDB taxonomy): Bacteria > Actinomycetota > Acidimicrobiia > IMCC26256 > IMCC26256 > IMCC26256. The sequence continues at coordinate 7,128 of JBAXPT010000073.1, read as the reverse complement.
AGACGCGATTCATTGGGGGCACATTACCTCGCTGGAGTCCGCCACACTGATGCTTGGCGAGGGTAGATTCGCGGGGTTATGGCATACGACGTCTGCACCCCTGTCTACGAAGGCCCCTTCGAGATGCTTCTGCACCTCATCCTCCAAGAGGAGGTCGACCTATGGGAGCTCTCTCTAACTGATTTAGTCGATTCATTCCTGAGGGAGCTTGAGGCGGTTGGATCTCTAGATCTTGATGTCGCAACTCAATTTTTGCTAGTCGCCTCAACCCTTATTGAGTTAAAGGCTCGACGTCTGTTGCCGGGAATCGCTGATGCAGAGTTGGACGAAGAGTTGATGCGTTTTGAAGAACGCGACCTTCTTCTCTCTCGCCTTCTTGCCTGTAAAACCTTTAAAGATGTTGCGTCAATGATCGAGACACGGCTTGCAATGAGCGCCAAATCTGTCGCTCGAAGTGCCGGACCAGAGGAGCCATTCCGCTCACTTGCACCCGATCCGCTTCTCAGCACCACTCTTGCGCAGTTCCGGGCCGCCGCTCTCCGTGCGTTTGCACCGAAAGAGGAGATTGAGCAAGTAGTAGATCTCTTTCACGTGCAGCCACTGCGCACCAGCGTCCGCGACGCAATCGATGCAGTGCTTATAGTTCTGCCGCACTCCGGCGCCGTCTCCTTTCGCGTTCTCGTAGCGGGGATTGAAGACCGCCTTGAGGTCATAGTCCGCTTCCTCGCAGTACTCGAGTTGTTCAAGCAGGGCGTCTTAGACCTAACTCAAATAGCTACGTTTGGTGACCTCACTGTTCGCCGTCTCGCTGAGGGGGAGCAGGTGCTAGATCGTGAGAGTATTGACGATTGGGAAGACTCCGATCCGAAGACTCCGATTGAACGCTCTGCGAGTGATAGACGAGTTATAGCGGCCCTTGACGCCGAGGGAGCAGAGGTACGTGAGGGTGTTGATGTCTCTCCTGGTCTTGGAGGCTCAAGTGTTGCGCCCGGCCTAACAACAGATAATCGTATAACAACAGATGATCAGGGCTTGAGCGTTATAGATGTCTCCGTAGGCTCTGAGGTATGAGCGAAGATTCATTTTTAGAACAAGGTCTCCCGCTAGAAGTGCGCCCCGATATTCGCGCTGCCATTGAGGCTGTCCTCCTCGCTGCGGTTGAGTCTGTTGAGCCTCAACTACTTGCACAATTACTTGAGATCGCCGTCTCTGAGGTAGAGGCAGCATGCGAAGCGATGACACTTGCCTATCAGGAAGAGGGGCGTGGGTTTACGATCGCTCGAGTAGCGGGTGGATATCGGTTTCAGACCCATCCAGATCAAGTGGCCTATGTAGAGAGATTTGTTCTAGAGGGACAGAGCGCACGGCTCTCACCCTCGGCGCTCGAGACTCTTGCGATAGTGGCCTACAAGCAGCCAGCCTCGAAGGCACAGATTTCATCGATTAGGGGAGTAAATGTCGACTCCACTCTCTCCACGCTAGAGCAGCGGGGTTATGTCATCCCTGTAGGGCAGGACTCAGGCCCCGGGCAAGCAATCCTCTACGGAACTACCCGTCTATTCCTTGAGAGAATGGGCCTCAACTCGATTGCAGATCTGCCTACTCTCTCTGAGTTTGTTCCTGGAGCCGAGGTAGTCGAGGCATTAGAGCGTGGCCTGCGAATTGTGCCGGCCTCCTCGCACTCAGATGACGATGGTTCTGCGGGGTCGGAGGATTCAGTAATCGGGTCGCTCTCTGATGAGCCGGTGGCCGTTGAAGGCACTGCTGACTCATCTCCAGTTAACTCTGATTCCTGAGGAACGCATGTCAAACCTCGAGGAGAGCCCACTCGATGATGACTCAATCTTGGTCGAGATAAATCCTCACCCAGATGGAGACCGTCTTCAGAAAGTACTCGCCCGTGCGGGCATTGGCTCTCGTCGCGTCTGCGAGGACTACATCGTTCGGCGGCGCATTAGAGTCAACGGTGAGGTTGCGATACTCGGGCGCAGAGTGCATCCAGAGTCTGATGTAATTGAGTTCGACCGCGTAATAGTTACAACTCGTGCAGACCTCGTGCATTACCTACTTAATAAGCCGCGCGGAGTAGTAACCACTGCCCACGATCCACAAGGTCGCCAGACCGTCCTTGATCTTCTACCTAGCGACCAGCGCATTTTTCCTGTAGGTCGATTAGACCTCGATAGCGAAGGCCTAATTGTTCTCACCAACGACGGCGATCTGGCCCAAGCCCTAACGCACCCATCGCTTGGAGTGGAGAAGGAGTATCTTGCCGAACTTCGAGGGATTCCAACTCGAGCGGAGCTGCGCCAACTTCGAGAGGGGATTGAGTTAGAGGACGGCCTTACCGCTCCTGCAACCGTCACGCTTACTGATGAGCATGGAGGTAATGCCGCAATAAGTATTGCTATCCATGAGGGGCGTAATCGGCAGGTGCGTCGCATGTGTGAGGCTATTGGGCATCCGGTACGCAGGTTAATTAGACTCCGAATCGGCCCAATTGCTGACCCCGCGTTATCCCCCGGAGATTGGCGAGTGCTCACTCCATCAGAGGTGCGCAGCCTCCACGGGGCAACCGGTAATCGGCCCGCCCCGGGTATTCAGCGGCGCTAACCTCCATGACCGTGCGACTCTTTGCCCTCCGTGGAGCGATTACATGCGATCTCGACTCTGCCGATGAAATATCGCTGCGTACCCGCCAAGTTGTCTCTGAGATGCTTGACCGAAATTCGATACTCCCTGACGACATAGTGAGCATCATCTTCACCGCCACCGATGACCTTGTGTCGCAGTTTCCCGCCACCGCTGCTCGGGCATTAGGGCTAGGAGATGTCCCCTTGATCTGTGCTCGCGAACTCTCGATTGAGGGATCTATGAAGCGTGTGATTCGGGTACTTATGCATGTATATAGCGATCGGACGCGCGGGGAGATTGCCCATGTTTATCTTGAGGGCGCACGCTCACTCCGTGACGACCTACCGGGTTAGTAAGCCATGGATGTTTTCGTAATCGGAGTCGGCCTGATGGGTGGCTCAATTGGTCTTGCATTACGAAGTCGAGGCCACCGAGTAGTCGCCTGGGATATAGACAGCGAGACGTTAGATCGATGCGTTGCCATTGGTGCCGCAGACTCTGCTTCGAGAGACTTTGCTTCAAGTTGCGTCACATGCGATATCGCAGTTGTTGCAGTCCCTGTAGCGAATATTCCTCAGCAGGTTGCTGCAGCGTTAGAGGCTGGTGCGCCGGTAGTGACCGATGTTGGATCGGTAAAGGCACCAGTTGTCTCAGAGGTTGAGTCTTTGACACAGCGCTCTGAGTATTTCGTCGCAGGGCATCCGATGGCTGGGTCTGAACAAGACGGCTTGGATGGCGCAGATGCCGATCTTTTTGTAGGGGCTACTTGGGTCTTGACGCCGACGGGAACTACTAATCAGGATGCACATGCTCTTGCACGTTCCCTGGCTGTGGCGGTAGGTGCGGAGGTCATTGAGATTGAGCCTGAGAGGCATGACGCTCTCGTGGCTGTGGTTAGTCATGTTCCTCAACTAGCAGCGACAACATTGATGGATGTTGCTTCAGATGCCGGCGATGGGTCGGCATTGATGCTTCGACTAGCGGCGGGAGGATTTCGGGACATGACGCGTATCGCTGCTAGCCACCCGGCAATCTGGCCTGATATCTGCGCCGCTAATAAGCATGCGATTGTTGATGCCCTTGATAGTTATGTATCGGCCCTCGGCGAGGTACGCGCAATGGTAGAGAGCGGCGATCGTGATGCGCTTCTTGAACTCCTCACCAGAGCGAGGAACTCTCGTCGAGCGCTCCCTGTATCTGCTGACATAGTGGGCCCCCTTGCAGAGATTCGAACGCCTATTGCAGATCGGCCAGGGGTTCTTGCAGAGGTGACAACCCTTGCCGGCAGTCTTGGTGTAAATATTCTTGATCTCGAGATCGTCCACTCCATTGAGGGAGAGAGTGGAGTGCTTGTCATCGTTGTCCCCAATACGCGTGCCACCCCTCTCGTTGAGGCTCTAATTCTCTCTGGATATCACCCAGTGAAGAGAGAGCTGTGAGTAGCTCGGCCAGTGTTTCGAGGGCAATTTTTAAGCCTGGGGAGCCGCTGCGTGGAGTGATATCTGTCCCGGGCTGCAAGGGGATTTCTCATCGAGCGCTTCTTCTTGCCGCCTTGTCGGATGGCCGATCAGTGCTGCGTGGTCTCGCCCTTGGTGGAGATGTAAAGAGCACTCTTGCGGTACTCGAGCAGCTCGATATTCGCGCTACCGAAACCGCAACGGCAACGGGTAGCGAGTTATCTCTACAGAGTCGCGGGTTCGACCTATTCGCAGAGTCGGAGGAGCCTCTTGAGTGTGGTAACTCCGGAACGACGATGAGAATGCTCTCTGGCATACTCGTCGGTAGACCTTTCCAATCAGTACTCATTGGTGACGAATCTCTCTCCACTCGACCTATGGCACGTATCGTCGATCCGCTTCAGATGATGGGGGCAGAGATTGAATCCACAGACGGACACTCACCAATCCAGATCTACGGCGGAGCCCTAACCGGCTGTCGCCACGATCTCTCTGTTGCGAGTGGACAAGTTAAGAGTGCATTGCTTTTCGCCGGGATGCAGGCGAGTGGTTGGACTGAGATTCACGAACCCGCTCCAAGCCGCGACCACACCGAGCGGATGCTGAGTGCACTCGGTGCACCGATTGAGATTCTCGACTCGAGAACAGTAAGGGTCAGGGCCGTGACAGCGTTAGAACCGTTTACTATGGAGATACCTGGGGATGCTTCATCCGCAGCCTTTTTTGTAGTCGCTGCGACGATTGTTCCTGGCTCGGAGATCACCATCAGGGGGGTTGGGCTGAATCCTCTAAGGGTTTCGTATCTAGATGTACTCACCGAAATGGGTGCAGATATCGAGAGAGAGATAACTGACGAGCGTCTTGGAGAGCTCGTAGGCAACATTACTGTTAGGTCGGCGCCCCTTTCCGGCGTGGTGATCAAATCACGAGAAGGCATAATCGACGAATTGCCGATTCTTGCGGTAGCAGCAGCAACTGCAGTCGGTGAGACCACCATTACAGGAGCGGCGGAGATGCGAGTCAAGGAGAGTGACCGTATAGCGACAACCGTAGCAATGCTAAATGCTCTCGGCTCCAGAGCGGTAGCCACGGATGATGGCCTAACGATCGAGGGTGGTTCTCTTCTCGGCGGAGCCGTTGAGACCCATGGCGATCATCGCATCGCAATGTGCGCAGCAGTAGCGGCGCTCGTAGCCGCGGGGCACACGGAGATTATTGGGTGGGATGCCGTACAGGTTTCATATCCAGGATTCGATATCGATTTAGCCCGCCTTCGCGAGAGTAATTAGTGAGAGTCGTCGCAATTGATGGCCCTGCTGGTGCAGGTAAATCGACGGTCGCGCGCGCCGTTGCAGAGGCGCTTGGTCTAGAGGTTCTAAATACCGGCGCAATGTATAGGGCAGTCACGTATGCCGTAATAATGGCTGGTGCTGACTCAACAGACAATCAGGCATGCACATCTGCAGCCTCGGCGGCGAATATTGAACTCTCAGAACGAGTATTGCTTGACGGCTTAGACATCTCTGACGAGATTCGCGGTTCGCTAGTAACCAATGAGGTCTCAACTGTCTCGGCCCACCCCGGTGTTAGAGAAGTTCTAGTGGCGAAACAACGCCTCTGGGCTTCTCAGCACGGTGGAGCGGTTGTCGAAGGGCGCGACATCGGTACGGTGGTCTTCCCAGATGCTTTGGTAAAAGTGTTCCTAACTGCTAGCGATGCAGAGCGTGCGCGTCGAAGGGTGATCGACGAGGCCTCTGCGGGGCGTGAGGCAAACTTCGCTGAGGTTGAGGCCGATTTAGCACGTCGCGACGCTATCGATTCGGGGAGATCGGTCTCTCCACTCATTGAAGCCCAAGACGCCTTAAAGCTCGACTCAACCACTATGACAATAGATGAAGTTGTAGAGACCATCGTGAGCGAGTTTCTAACACGGGAGGCCCTCCAATAATCTTCTACCGGACTATTCGGTCAATAGTGCTTGCACTATGTCGTGTCCTCTTTCGTGTGCGGGTTACCGGAAGAGAGAACGTGCCAAAGGTGGGTGCATTTATTCTCGCCCCAACTCACCGTTCGCTAATGGACATCCCATTTGCTACCTACTCAACCAAGAGGCGAATCCGCTTTATGGCGAAGCAGGAACTATTTAAGAAGCCGCTGCTTGCTAAATTGCTCAGCGGATTAGGCGGCTTTCCAGTTGATAGAGGCAGTGCCGACCGCGCAGCACTTCGGACTGCACAGGCATGTATTGAAGGGGGCGAGCCAACCGCTCTATTCCCAGAGGGGACACGACTAACAGGCCCCACGCTCGGTCCGTTCTTTGATGGGGCTGCCTACCTCTCAATTAAGACAGGCGTTCCTATCGTTCCAGTGGCAATCGGTGGCAGTGAGCAGATACTCGCCTCGGGGCATGTTCTCCCTAAGTTAAGGCGGGTTGCTGTAGTGATTGGTGAACCGATTTTTCCCCCAACGCGTGATGGCGGAGCGGTGAAGCGTTCCTCAATTACTGCAATGACCGAGGAGCTTCAGAGTTCGCTGCAGGCACTCTTCGATCAAGCGATGGAGATGGCTGGTTATTGAGCGTGATTACATCCGTAACTAACTAACTAACAAGTAGCAGGCCGGGAAGCATTTTGGCGAGTTCGGATGAGGGGCAGAAGGGCCTCGATTGTCTCGTGACCTATCAGGAGCGTTGTTAGTTCTTTAGTGTCTCAAGTACCACGGAGGCGCTGACAGTACGGTCGTCTCGGAAGGCCCCACCGAGTTCTCGTGCTTTCTTTGGATCTCCTCCGAGTGCAACAGCGAGGAGGATGTCAAGAGATGGGAGCAGCTCTCGCAGCTCCCGAGGCGGTGGAAAATACTCATCCTCGTCAGTAACGCGCACGTTCTCAATGCCTTCTGACGGCGCCAACTTTGCAATGACAGCGTTCACCAGTTCTTCTGGAGCGGAGGCCCCCGCTGTGACTCCTACGATCTCGGCATCGCCGATCATCTTCAGATCAAGTTCCTCTGGTCCATCGATGCGTAGAACGATGCGAGA
>JBAXPT010000072.1:0-8782 GCA_037132095.1 Actinomycetes bacterium | reverse complement strand
CGCAAGAGTGGTGCGCATGAGAGACCGGAGGCTTACGCCGCAGATGCACTTATGGCACTCTGCGAAAAAGCGAGCGCCAAGCAGTCGAGCGAAAGCCCCACAAAAACGACTCGCCCTAACGCGGTAATAAATATTCGTGTCGACATAGATGCGCTGAAGCGTGGGCATACTGAGCATGGTGAGGTCTGCGAGATCGCTGGCGTCGGTCCGATCCCTGTAGCGACTGCAGACGTCATCATCTCCAAAAAACGCACGATGGATATCGCCTCATCAAGATCCAAGCCAGCGAGGGTGAGATTGCCTTGGAGCAGGAGGCCAGGTGGGATTGGAGAGCACCACCGGATCTAAGGAACACCGGGTAATGCCCGGAATTAGGGCAGCAGCAAATAATTGGGGCTTGTGGTACGAACATATGTTCGGTACAGTCAGGTTCTTATGCCATCAGTAATTCAACCCAGTCGTGACCCGAATCTCAACCCAAGTAGCAGCCGCAGTAGGGCTAGCTCCCATAAGTATGCAGAGCTGCACTGCCATACGAACTTCTCTTTTCTCGATGGGGCAAGCCACCCTGAAGAGTTAGTGGAGGAGGCTTACAGGCTCGGCCTAAGTGCTCTTGCCACTACCGATCATGATGGACTCTATGCAGTGGTTCGCAGCGCCGTAGCGGCTCGCACCCTTGGCCTCCCGACAGTCTTTGGAGCGGAGCTCACGCTTACCTCTGAAGGCAGTGATAACAGTTTTGGTGATAACAGTTTTGTTCAGGGCGGTCTCTCTCATAAGAGTGCTCTGGATAACTCTGCAGATCCACATGGAGCGCATCTCCTAGTTCTCGCAGAGGGCGTATCTGGCTACTCCGCTCTCTCTCGCTCTATTAGCGAGGCCCAGATGCGCGGCTCTAAGGGCGCACCTATATCGACGCTCTCTGATCTTGCGTTATCGCCCGCTGCGGGTAGCAGTTGGTTCGTGCTCACAGGGTGCCGTAAGGGAACCGTTCCATCGGCACTGATAAACGAAGGCCCGGCCGCTGCACGCTCTGCGCTTGAGCGTCTCGTCTCTGATTTTGGGCGAGACCGTGTCTTTGTCGAGTTATGGGATCACGGAGATCCACTAGATAGGCCTCGTAACGATGCCCTAAGCGAGATTGCATCAAGAGCAGGTGTCGAGGTTGTTGCTACAAACAATGTTCACTATGCAACCCCCGCCGATCATCGTCTCGCAACTGCACTAGCTGCGGTACGTGCGCGTCGTTCTCTAGATGAGATGGATGGATGGCTACCCGCGGCTCCATTCGCTCATCTGCGTAGCCCCGCCGAACAGGCACGACGCTTTGCTCGCTACCCAGGAGCGGTGGAGCGCACCGTAGAGATCGCAGAGGCAGCGGCCTTTGACCTGCGTATTGCGGTGCCGAACTTGCCTGATTACCCAGTACCAGATGGTCACGATGAGATGTCGTGGTTACGGGTGTTAACAACACATGGAGCAGCGGTTAAGTACCCATCCACGCACCCACAGTATGGCGAGGCGATGCGTCAGATTGATTATGAGTTAAGTGTCATTGATCAGATGGGTTTCCCGGGCTACTTCTTACTTCTCCATGACATTGTTGAGTTCTGTCGTCGTCAAGATATTTATTGTCAGGGGAGAGGGAGTGCTGCGAATAGTGCAGTCTGTTACGCACTAGGTGTAACAAAGGCCGATGCTGTTGCTCTCGGGCTCTTATTTGAGAGGTTCTTATCGACCGAGCGTGATGGCCCGCCGGATATTGATTTAGATATCGAGCATCAAAGACGCGAGGAGGTGATCCAGTATGTATACGAACGCTACGGACGTGATCGCGCAGCACAGGTCGCAAATGTCATTACCTATAGATCGCGCTCTGCCTTACGAGATATGGCAAAGGCATGTGGGCTCTCGCCAGGGCATGCCGATGCACTAACCCGTCAGCTCGATCGTCGTAGATCAGGGGAGGATGCTTTTGCTGCTCTAGCGAGTGGTGAGAATGGAGCGCCGGCACCGCCACTTGTCCTAGAGCTTGCTTCGGCTGTGCGTAATTTTCCCAGGCATCTTGGGATTCACTCTGGTGGAATGGTTATGGCAGATCGCCCGCTCATTGAGTGCTGCCCAGTGGAGTGGGGGCGCATGGAGGGGAGGTCTGTCCTGCAGTGGGATAAAGAAGACTGCGCCGCTGCAGGTTTAGTGAAGTTTGATCTTCTAGGGCTCGGCATGCTCACGGCCTTGCACATGGCTGTTGATTTGGTACGCGAGCATGAAGGGGTTGAGATTGATCTTGCGACTATTCCCCAAGAGGATGAGGTCTACGACCTGCTCTGCGCTGCGGACACCATCGGGGTCTTTCAGGTAGAGAGTCGAGCGCAGATGGCGACTCTCCCGCGTCTGCAGCCACGCACTTTCTACGATCTAGTCGTTGAGGTAGCGCTAATCCGACCCGGGCCCATACAGGGCGGTTCGGTACATCCATACCTACGTAGGCGTATGGGAGAAGAGCCTGTTACTTACCTCCATCCGTTACTAGAGCCCTGCCTTGCGAAGACTCTTGGGGTCCCGTTATTCCAAGAGCAATTAATGCAGATGGCTATAGACGTTGCTGGCTTTACAGCCGGAGAGGCAGACCAACTCCGTCAGGCGATGGGCTCCAAGCGCTCAAAGCAACGTATGGAGAGAATGCGTGAGCGACTTATGGCGGGCATGGCAGAGAGGGGTATAACCGGCGAGATCGCAGATGAGATTGCGAAGAAGTTAGAGGCCTTTGCAAACTTCGGCTTCCCTGAGAGTCACTCGGTGAGCTTTGCCTACATCGTTTACTCAAGTGCTTGGATCAAGTATCACCATCCAGCGGAGTTCGCATGCGCCCTCCTTAACTCTCAGCCGATGGGTTTCTACTCTCCACATACGATTGTGCGCGATGCCCGTCGTCATGGAGTCGAGACTCTTGGAGTGTGCATTGCCCACTCGAGACGCAACTGCACTCTTGAGCCGCGTAGCGATGAAGCCGGCCCTCAAGGGTTCCCTATGCGTGGATGGCATGCAGACCCATCGGTACATGCTCTGCGCCTTGGTCTGCGATATGTACGCGGGCTTCCATCGGCGTTACTTGATCGCATCGACGCAGAGCGTGAGCAGGGGCCATTCGTCGATATTGAAGATTTTGCTCGCCGTACGGATGCCCCTGTAGATGCTCTTGAGTCGCTCGCTACGGCGGGTGCGTTCTCCATATTTGGTCATGACCGTCGTGAGGCCCTTTGGTCGGCCGGTGCGCTTAGGTTGAGTCGCTCAGCTCTGCGTACAGGTCGACTCCCGGGATTGGTCCCCGGCATGGAGGCGCCAACCCTGCCCGGCATGGAGCCAGAGGAGGTAGTCGCCGCCGATATATGGGCAACCGGGATCTCTCCAGATCATCACCCAACCGAGTTCTCTCGGGCAGACCTAGCTAAGCGCGGTGTGGTTACTACCGGCTCGTTGCGCGATACACCACACGGAACCGTGGTCGAGGTTGCTGGGCTTGTGACACATCGTCAGCAACCGGAGACTGCAGGGGGTGTGGTCTTTATCAACCTTGAGGATGAAGACGGGCTTCTAAATGTCATCTGTACTGCTGCAGTCTGGTCACGATATAAACGCATCGCAAGCCGATCTCCAGCACTCTGCGTACGAGGAATTTTAGAGCGACGTCGTGGGGTTACGAACCTCTTGGCTCAACGCATTGAGGCGCTCCCGATATCGCTTACTGGAGCACAGCGGTCTAGAGATTTCCGCTAGGTAGAGCCTTGCAAAAAATTTACCGCGATGTTTTTGTAACGGCGTCAGCGACGAGCTCGGTAATTTTTTCGGGTGATACTGAACGTGAGAATAAGAATCCTTGAGCAAAAACTACGCCAAGCCCTAGAAGCAAATCTCGCTGGGCCTCGGTCTCGACACCCTCCGCAACGCAGAATAAATCAAGAGCATCTGCCATCAGAATAATTGTCGCAAGTAACCCCCGATCGCGCTCAGACTCCACAATCGTCTCCACAAAGGCCCGATCAATTTTCACAGCATTTACAGGCAAATCGCGCAGGTATGATAGCGACGAGTACCCAGTTCCGAAGTCGTCGATGGCGATCCAAACCCCCAGAGCTCTGAGCCCTTGGAGTACTTCAACTGCTGCCTTAACATCCTTAAGTACTACATACTCAGTAATCTCAATAGAGAGTCCACTTGGCTCTAGCCCGGACTCCGATAGAGCCTTAGAAACAAAATTAAGAAACCCAGGCGATAGCAGTTGAGTCGCTGAGACATTTACTGAGACGATAAAGAATGGAATAGATTCTCTCCATTTTGCTCCCCATTGAGCTGCCTCCTCTAGAACAATTTCACCAATCGCACTGATGAACCCATGCTCTTCGGCGATCCAGATAAATTCGCCTGGCTGCATTAGGCGCCCGTCAGATCTGCGCCACCTCACTAGAGCCTCAGCAGAATAAATACTGCCCGTCCTCATGTCGACCATGGGTTGAAACTCAACCTCAAATTGTTTTTGGAGAAGGGCATCACTAAGTGCACCCGCAGACTCAATGGCGTGGTCTGTCGTTATACGCAGCGCATCATTAAAGAAGGCGACTCGGTCTTTGCCCTCTGCCTTCGCTTCATACATTGCTAGGTCGGCTTGGTGTATCAGGCTGTCGCCACTGACTCCAGAATTTGGTCCCGCAACCGCAACGCCAACACTGGCAGAGAGATTGGCAGTTGCAGGGGCCGCACTTCGCGAACTCGAGAGAGGAATCTGCACACGTAATACATCTGTAATGCGTGTTGCTACCTGTAGCGCTATTTCCTCTGCATCTCCTGGTGGCAGATCTTCAATAAGAACAATAAATTCGTCTCCACCAAAACGCCCTACGGTATCTCCTGGACGCACGGCTCTAGTAATGCGGTGAGCTACCTCCATAAGCGCTTCGTCTCCGCCGATATGGCCGAAGCCATCGTTGATTGACTTAAAGCGATCAAGATCAACAAACGCAATAGCGGTCGCAAGGTGATTGCGAGTATTGCGCGAGATGGCATGGTTGACAAGTGTCTGGAAGAGGGAGTGGTTTGGGAGATTAGTAAGGCGGTCATGCGTTGCTTGATGCTGAAGCGTTTCTTCCAGCGCTTTGGTATTTGAAATATCACGAGAGATGCTTGAGAAAAACGATGGAGAGCCATCCTCGAGTGTGTGGACTGTTGTTACCTGCGAGACAGGGAAGGTTCGTCCAGACCTGTGCTTGAGTCTCAACTCTCCAGACCAACTCCCCGTTGCGATGAGGCTCTCAATGATGGCGTCTGAGACCTGGGAGTAGAACTCTAAATCGAAGAAATTTACCGAGTCGAGCTGTGTTACATCTTCATCGGCCTCTATACCAAGGGCCGAGCGGGCTGCGGGATTTAGGTAGAAGAAAGAGCCATCGACGCTAGTGATGCCAACAAAGTCACTAGTTGCTTCGCAGATTGCCTCAAAGCGTAGAGCCCACATCTCGGCATTGAGAAGAGCCGAGGATTCAAAGGCCAACTTCTCGGAGACCTCACTAGCAGAGTCCTCGTTGCGATCGTTTTTAGGGCCGCCGACCTTGGGCATCAGCGGACCCCCAAACTCACTCTTAAAGATGCTCTGATTACCATTAGATATCTGATTCTAGACGGAGTTGATTCTCTAGCGTAGAAGCCGCTCGTCTGGTTTCTCAGGTAGATTCCTCACCTGTGACCGAGTCAGGCACCGCCGCGCAGGTACCACAGCCAAGTTCCCTGACCCCTGAGAGCGGGCTCACAGCTACCGAGGCAGAGGAGCGACGTAATTCTGGCCTTGCTAATACTGCAAATAATCGGACTAGCCGCCCTGTAGTCGAGATACTGCGGGCCAATATTTTCACACGTTTCAATGCGATCCTTGGGGTGATGTTTGGGATCGTCGTTGTGGTGGGCGAGTTCCGTGACGCGCTCTTCGGTTTGGTACTCGTGGCTAACGCCGCTATTGGAATCATTCAGGAACTCCGTTCAAAGGTGACGCTAGACAGGCTCTCAGTCTTGAATGCACCCTTCATTCGTGTGATGCGCAGCGGGGTCGAGATCGAGATCCCTGCAGCAGAGCTCGTATTAGATGACCTAATCACCCTGAAGTCCGGAGATCAGGTCCCTGCGGATGGACTACTCCGGTCTGTTGAGGCCTTAGAGGTTGATGAGTCGCTTCTAACGGGTGAGGCAGATGCACTCGAAAAATCGGCGGGCGGCTATTTACTATCCGGTTCAATCGTCGTTGCGGGCTCAGGAGTTTTTCAGGCGACCGCAGTGGGGGAGTCGTCCTACGCACACAGGCTCGCGAATGAGGTTCGCAGATTCGCTCTTGTTCACTCTGAGATCGTTGCTGGAGTAAACCGAATACTTAAGTTCGTCACCATTGGGCTATTTATCGTCGGCCCCTTGCTGTTTTGGAATCAGCTACGAAACCCAACTGGCGATGCTGACGGAGTCAAAGCCGCTCTGGTAGGTGCAGTCGCCGGCGTGGTCGGCATGGTACCTGAGGGACTAGTGCTCCTAACGAGCCTTGCGTTTGGCATCGCAGCGGTGACGCTTGCGCGCAGAAAGGTTCTAGTTCAGGAACTGCCAGCGATCGAAGTGCTCGCCCGAGTAGATGTGGTCTGCATTGATAAGACTGGAACTCTCACTGAGGGATCAGTAGCGCTCGAGCGTCTCGAGATTCTGCCAGGCGCATCTGAAGCGTCGGTCTTCTTGGCGTTGGCCGCGCTCGCAGCAGATGAGTCAGCAAACGCAACACTTCTCGCGGTGCGCGATGCGTACCCAAATAATTCGGAGTGGGAGCGCGAGTCCTCTGTAGCGTTCTCATCTGCTCGCAAGTGGAGTGCGACTTCATTCCGAGGGCAGGGTGCCTGGTGGTTAGGTGCCCCGGAGATGCTGCTCTTCGACGCGGCACACCCTGCGAGACGTCAGGCAGATGAGATTGCATCTACTGGTTCGAGGGTGCTTGCACTTCTCCATGCAGACTCGGGCGAGATCGGAGACTCTGTGCCAGAGAATGCATCTGCGGTAGCGCTTGTAGTTCTTGCGGAGCAGGTTCGCCCTGATGCAGCCGAGACCCTCGCATACTTCACCGCCCAAGGGGTTGGGTTAAAGATCATCTCGGGGGATAACCCGCTTACCGTAGCGGCGGTTGCAAGGCGAGTCGGGGTTGAGGTAGAGGAGGCATACGACGCTAGAAATCTCCCAGAGTTAGAGAGCGAGATTGCTGAGGTTCTTGAACATAACTCGGTCTTCGGCAGAGTCTCTCCAGATCAGAAGCAGGCGATGGTCAGCGCGTTGCAGTCCAAAGGGCACGTAGTCGCCATGACCGGCGACGGCGTAAATGATGCCTTGGCGCTCAAGCGTGCAGACATCGGGGTAGCAATGGGGTCGGGGGCCCCAGCAACGAGAGCCGTCGCAAAGATTGTTCTTCTCGACGGGAGATTCGATCGCCTCCCAGGGGTCGTAGCGGAGGGGCGACGAGTCATCGCAAACGTCGAGCGCGTCTCGAATCTTTTTGTCTCTAAGACCACTTACGCAGCGTTGATAGCAATCGCTGTAATTGCGCTCGCAATCCCTTACCCATTCCTGCCGCGCCACCTAACGATTGTCAGCACCATTACTATCGGAGTCCCAGCATTCTTCTTGGCGCTCGCCCCGAATGCGCAGCTCTATCGGCCAGGTTTCGTGCGGAGAGTTCTCAAGTTCGCGATCCCTGCGGGAACGGTAGCCACGATAACTGTGGTTACTACATACTTATTTGCTCGCTCTCAGAGTATGAATCTGACGCAGGAGCGCACCCTTGCAACGTTGTCGTTGGTGGTCGTTGGTCTATGGATATTGACGCTTCTCGCAAGACCATTAACGCGGGGTCGTTACTTACTTCTCCTGGGATTGGTAGCGCTTCTATTGGTCGGTGCAGCGGTGCCATTCATGAGCAATTTCTTTGCCATTGAGTTTGTCTCGATTATCGCAGTATTGGAGACGCTTCTTATCTCGGCACTCGGATGCTGCACGCTCGAGGTCTGGTGGAGAGTTCGCGGAGATGCGTAGATACCTCTCTAGCTTTCAATCACTAGATGCAGGATTTGAGTCGATACAACGACTGTTAGAGAGGGCGTCCTCAAAGGAGCGGGACCAGAGGGGCAGTGGTAGTGGTGGTGGTCGCAGCCGGGTCTAAGTTGCGAGCGACTTTCTGCTTCCCCATTTGGTATCGCTCTCGAAAACGCTGGCGCTTCTCGGTGCCGTCCGCATACTTGATGATGCGGAAGTTCTCGACCACATATCCAGTGTGCCCCGCGAAAAGTTCTTTCTCTGTTCCGATCGGGAGCGTGGGATCCTCGGTGTACTCGACTACTACAGGGATTGTCTCGATGATGTTGGGGCCCTCTGCTCGTACCACTCTCCCCTCGTTGTCGCCATAAAGGCTCACAGTGATCGAGGTAGAGGAGAACGAAGTAATGATGAGGACTCCATTCTTAGTGTCATTCTTGAATCGGTTGTCAATGGATGGATAGTTGAGTGTTGCTTCACGACCGAGTGGGTATCTGCTCAAATAGAGCGAATGTACGGTGTGGGTTACGTCTTGATATCCACCGAAGAAAACAGCGTTGAATAATGTTGTAGAGAGTTGGCTAACGCCACCGCCTACAGCGTCTTCATAACTCAAGTCCGCCGCAATTGCTGGTGCGATTACATAACCCTTATCAAGGGTTCGCTGGCCAAGGTGATTATT
>JBAXPT010000071.1:0-8877 GCA_037132095.1 Actinomycetes bacterium | reverse complement strand
TGGTCGAAAGGACTGAGAATGGCGCGTCCATTAGAGATTGGCGACACGATCCTCCTAGAGGACAACAAACGCCGCAGACACATGATCACATTGAGCGCTGAGGGTGAATTCCATACTCATACTGGGGTTCTTCCGCATACTTTGTTAATTGGGAAGCCTGAAGGAACTGTTGCGCGCACAACTCGAGGCTCCAAACTAACGGCGTTCAGACCGACTCTCTCTGAGTACATTCTCAAAATGCCGCGCGGCGCTCAGGTCATTTACCCAAAGGATCTAGGGCCTATTCTTATGCTCGCAGATATATTCCCAGGGGCACGCGTTCTCGAGTCTGGGGTCGGATCCGGAGCACTCACAATGACGCTCCTTCGCGCAGTAGGAACAACTGGAAGTGTCCTCGGGTATGAAATTCGGGAGGACTTCGCAGAGACTGCGCGGAAGAATGTTGAGGGCTTCCTAGGTACGGATATTCCTTTGGAGATAGAGGTTCGAGATATTTATGAGGGGATCCCCGCCGAAGGGGTCGACCGCATTGTTCTAGATCTCCCGGAGCCTTGGAGAGTTGTAGAGCATGCGGAGAAGTGCTTAAGCCCCGGTGGGATTCTGCTCTCCTACCTTCCGACAATCGGCCAAGTTGGTCTCCTTAGAGAACGCCTTGAAGACTCTGCATTTGGAATGCTCGAGTCTCTAGAGGTTCTCCACCGGACATGGCACGTTGAGGGTCAGTCGATTAGACCGGACCATCGAATGGTTGCACACACTGGATTCCTTACACATGCGCGCCTTCTGGCGCCGAATGAGTGAACGCTCTCGACATAGCACTCCTATGTGCCGCCATCTTGGCAGCGATGGCTGGGTCTCGGCTGGGCTTCATTCGCCACTTCGCCATTTGGCTCGGCCTTTTTCTAGGGGGAGTGTTAGGCATTGTCCTACAGCCCTCAGTCGCAGACCGTTTCGCTAGTAGCAGCGACGCTGTTGTCTTATCTGCTCCGTTACTATCGCTTCTAATCTGCTCGGGCATAGGTGCAACTCTTTTCGGCGCCGCATCTCGCGCTCTTCGTTCTCCCAATAGGGTTACTAAAAGGCCGTTTCTGGCCCTCGACCGCACATTTGGTGCAGTTGCTGGCGTCGCAGCGGTGGCATTCTTAGCCTGGGCTCTAACCCCCGTCGTAACAGCCACGCGTTACTGGCCAATTGAGATTTCAGATGGCTCAGCAATTCTTAAAGTAATAGAGAGAAACGCTCCGAGTATTCCAGAGACACTTGTAACAGCTGCTCAGACCTACGCCAACGCCAGCGACGGGGAGATAGCAGGAGCAGGAGGCGTGCCGGGTCCGGAGTCTGCTCAAACTGTTCTACCCCCGAAGGCTCCAGCGCTCAGTCAATCTGTCTCCCTTGCTGTCAGAACAGCAACACTCCGTGTCGAGGGGCGTGCTTGCTCTCTTATTCAAGATGGCACAGGGGTTGTAATTGCGAGAGACCTCGTGGTGACAAACGCTCACGTCATAGCAGGGGAGAACGGAAGCACATCGGTTAGCAATGGTGAGATCCGCCGCAGGGCCGATGTAGTGGCATTCGACCCGAGGCGCGACATAGCGGTGCTGCGTATAAACAATCTAGGGATAAAGCCATTGAAATTCTCTAGTCCACTTACTGATACGAATGTAGCAATATTTGGTTACCCGGGGGGGCGCGAACTAAGGGCCGAGGGTGGTCGAATAGTCGAACAGATTAAGGCAACCGGTGGCGACCTATACGGGAAGGGTAACTGGTCTAGAGAGATTTTAATTCTCGCAGCAGACCTTGTACCGGGAGACTCGGGCGGACCAGTCGTCTCGCGAACTGGGAGGCTCTTGGGGCTGTCATTCGCCATTGACCCCCGACTTTCAAATACAAGCTACGCACTTGATCCGAGTGAAGTACGAGCGGTCCTTAAGACTGTCGGCTTAGCTACGGTCGGCACCGGTAAATGCCTTGGAAAATAGTCCTGTCGCTATACAACTCCGAACCACCCCCCGATAGTCACACCTACAACAACCACTGCAAGCAAAGAGACAACAAGCACGCAGAGTAGGGAGATTGCTTTGTTCATGGGGGAGCTCACTGCATCACCGACAACAGATTGACGATTAGAGAGAACGTAGAGGAACCCAAGAATGATTGGCGTGATCAATCCGTTTAATATCTGCATACCGATAAGCAGTGCAAATAGATTGACCGGGATTAGCGCCACAAGTGCACCAATTACTACTTGAGCAGCAAATAGGCCTAGAAACAATGGTGCCTCTGAGAAGCGCCTCGATACCGATCGCTCCGCTCCTACAGCCTCCGCGAGCCCGTAGGCGGTTGATAGGGGCACTACGGCTGCAGCTAATGCTGATGCTCCTAGAAGTCCGATACCAAATAAAACCTCGGCTCCTGCCCCCGCAACTGGCTCTAGTGCCTTCGCAGCCTGAGCCGCAGAATTCAATGGGCCTGTTCCACCGATAGTGGCAGCGGTCGCTATCAAGATGCAGATGAATATGAGTCCAGCGATGATTGCCCCGCCCACCGCATCAGTCCGCACACGCGGATAATCTTCTGGGCCTGCGCCGCTATCGGCCACAGCAGCCGCTTGATATAACTGCATATACGGAGTAATCGTTGTGCCCACTAGCGCAATAGCCATTAGTAAGAAGGCTTTGCTCCCAACAAAATGAGGTATTACCGCATTCGAGACAACCTCGCTCCAGTCAGGGTGGGAGAGAATCATTGCGAATGGGTATGCGAGGAATGCGAGCGCGAAAGTTAAGAAGATTCTCTCAGCCCAGCGATAGGAACCAAAGACAACAACGCCAATCAAAATTACCGCAGAGATCGGTACTGAGATGTAGCGACTCACGCCGAAGAGTTCTAGAGCCGCTCCAATCCCTGCGAACTCAGAGACCACTAATCCAAGGTTTGCAACCAAGATACAGAAAACTGCAAACGCACCAATACGAAGACTGAACTGCTCTCGAACAAGAGCCATGATGCCGCCGCCTCCGAAGGTGCCAACACGAGCGGCCATCTCCTGCACAACGATAAGCATCAGCGTGATTACAACCGCTAAAAATAGTGGTTTATACGCGAACTGTGCACCGGCCGAGGAGTAGGTAGCAATGCCACCTGAATCATTCCCCGCATTAGCGGCGATCAACCCAGGACCAAGTATCGCAAAAACCGCTGTAGGCCTTACCCACCTACCAAGTCTGCGCGGCTTCACGCCTGGCGAGGTATTCATCATCCGACCAAGAATCGAGGGAACCGCAGTTTCCCTCGCTCGGGTACAAGAGCATCCACAAGATCATCTGCGAGGATTCGCCCAATAGGGCGGTTCTCGGAGTCCACTACAACTACCGAAGATCCCCGAGACTCAATAAATTCCTCTACTACGAAAGCTACCGATGTCTCCGGAGAGACAGTCACCGGATCTGGTCCTCCATCTAACGAGCCGACCAAGTCCTCCTTCGCTGCAACAAGAAGTTCAAAGAGTCCAATGTCGTGAATAAGACGCCCATCGGAGTCGACGATTATCACGGCATCTACATCTGCCTGGTGCTCCGCCTCCGACCGGAGTATCCGTCGTACCTCTCCGACAGTCATATCTGGGCGCACAAGAATCAGATTTGTGGTCATGACTCCACCCGCAGACTCCTCGTCGTAACCGAGCAATTGTGCAAGGAGCTCAGCATTCTCTCGAGGCATCACTGCTATGAGCGCATCAACCTCCTCATCCTCAAATTCACGGAGCGCATCAACAGCCTCGTCGGGCTCCATCTCAATCAATAGAGCGGCGGCATCCTCTGGAGTCATCTCGCGTAGTAATTCGCGCAGTTCGCCCGGCTCCATCTCCTCAAGAGCGTCGGCTGCAGCCTCAGGATCGAGCGCTCGTAGAAGTTCCTGGCGCTCATCACGACCAAGTTCCTCAAGTAGGTCTGCTAGTTCAGCGGGGCGAAGTCTCCTCAATGCTTGGTTCGGTGACGCGAGACGCATCGAGCCGTCACCCGTCCCGAATGGCTGCACGGCTGCCCAGTCAATTACTCGATCCGGGGTGGGGCGCGTTCGGCGATTGGCAGGGCCGAGACGGCGTAGGAGCGTTGCAAACCCAACGTCCACACCGACTAGCCGTATTTCTTCTCCAACCAATGCCAAATAGAGGTCGGATGCTCGAACGACTCTGACACCGTCTATGTCAACCAGTTGGTGATCAACAACATCTGCGTTTAGAGATACTTCGTCGTCTCGTCGATTAAAATCTCGAAGGTCCATTCGTGCCGAGTTAAGGCGCGCACCATCTTGGTTTATTGACTGCACCTGCTCAATTGGGACATATGCGCGTCTGCGACCAACCCTCACTACCAACCCAGTTACAGGTGGATATCCATCTCCAGACCAGCGAACCACTACATCGGAGATGCGCCCGACCTCGATATCCCCGATGCTCGTTACGGCGCGTCCAACTAGACCTGCGACAGAGATCAGTGCCTCTGCGACGGTTCGGTTTGCGAGAATTCGTTTTGTTCTTCGTTCCTGACGGCGCTTGATAGCGCCATTAGCCCGAAACGTTTGGCGTAGGGCCATGCGGGGCTCCCAGTTCGGCGGCCAACTAAGGCGGCTATGGGTGGCTATTTAAGATTCCGCACCTTGAGTCTGGCGTCTCTAGAGAGTGTGCCTCGGTAAGGAGATGCGGCGATAGGTACTCGGGGGTTCTCCGGATTTCATGCGCCTCACCTCCACATTTCATCAAAGCAAAAAGTAACCAACACCGGAACCTTACCAGCACCAAAATTTAAGTGAACCCATGCTCCCTAAACCCGCGCCAAATAACTACTTTTGGCGATGTGGCTCAATAGTGGCGCTGATTTATCGGAGTTTTGTATTTGGATAAGAAAGAAGGGGCCTTCTTAGGCCCCCTCAAGTCTTTCATTCTTAAATTGTACAGAGACCGTGATTTTAAAAGGACCCTGATCGAGACTCTAGAAAGATCGTGTTTTATGGCTCGATGAAGATGCACTCGCCAGGGCACTCGTCCGCTGACTCAATTACTGCCTCAAGCATTCCATCCGGAACATCGGCTAATCCCTCAGCACCACCGGGCTCATTGAAAATCTTCTCGCCCTCTTTTACATAGGCGAGACCGTCATCAAGAAGCGCAAAGACTGCGGGGGCAATCTCTTCGCAGAGGCCATCTCCGGTGCACAGGTCTTGGTCAATCCACACCTTCATTTTTGCTCCTTGGTTCATTCTCCGGGCCAACGCCCAGTTCGACATAGTTTGAGGAATTAACTAGCCCCGTAATCGTAGACGCTTAATAGATGGGCATATGGCATTGTGGCTCCCGATCATGGCTAGGGTGACATATGTGACACCCCCCGAGGCACGTGGGGGGCCGTCACAGTGTTTACCTGAGCATCTAAATCCGGAACCATCTAAATCTGAGACCATCTAAATCTGGAGGGAAACGTGGCTACCGAGCACGAACGGCGCCTCTCCGAATACGCATCACAGGTAGGGGAGCTTCAAGCCGAGATTAAATACCTCGAAGAGGAGGCGGCTGTACTCACACGCAAGCTCCTTGAAGCCCCTGCGCGGGTTCGTACCCTCGAGGAGCGCATGCTCGAGACCAAGGGGCAGTTAACACAAGCAGTTTCACAGAATGAACGGCTCTCCGCAACGTTGCGTGAAGCACGAGAACACATTGCGGCTCTGCGCGAAGAGGTCGAGAAATTGACGATGCCTCCCTCCGCCTACGGCACATTTCTTGGGAAGAACGATGATGGCACTGTGGATATATTTAGTGCCGGGCGCAAGATGCGTGTTGCACTACATCCAGAGCTCGAGTCTCTAGAACTTCGCAGGGGCCAAGAGATTGTATTGAATGAATCTCTGAGCGTTGTATTAGCGAGGGGCCCTGAGACCCAAGGTGAAGTCGTCATATTTAAGGAGCTTCTCGCCGATGGTCGCCGGGCACTAATCGTTGGGAGAGCGGATGAGGAGCGCGTCTGCGAACTCGCTGACGAACTAATCGGTCTCAGGATTCGAGCCGGCGAACACATTCTCATGGAGGGCCGATCCGGACTCCTCATAGAGCGAATTCCGCGACCAGAGGTCGAAGAGTTAGTACTCGAGGAGGTCCCAGATGTCACCTACGACGATGTCGGCGGGCTCGATTCACAGATAGAGATGATCAAGGATGCGGTGGAGCTTCCTTACCTGTACGCCAACCTCTTTGCGGAGCATCAATTGCAGGCCCCTAAAGGGATCCTCCTCTACGGACCTCCTGGCTGCGGTAAGACCCTAATTGCGAAGGCAGTTGCGAACTCTCTCGCAAAGCGTGTGGCCGAGAAAACAGGGAACGAATCAACGCGTTCGTATTTTCTCAACGTTAAGGGCCCAGAACTGCTCAACAAGTATGTAGGCGAGACAGAGCGGCAGATCAGGTTGATCTTCGAGCGGGCAAGAGAGAAATCAGAAGAAGGGGTTCCAGTAATCGTTTTCTTTGATGAGATGGACTCTCTCTTCCGAACTCGTGGTACCGGAATCTCCTCAGATATTGAGTCCACAATTGTTCCGCAATTACTAGCCGAGATCGATGGCGTTGAGAGCCTCAAGAATGTAATTGTCATCGGTGCTTCGAATAGAGAAGACCTTATCGACCCCGCCATCCTGAGGCCCGGCCGCCTCGATGTCAAAATCAAGATCGAACGCCCGAACCAACAATCCGCCAAACAGATTTTCCTGCAGTATTTGACCCCTGATCTTCCTTTGTCGGTAGATGAATTGAAGCAGGTAAAAGGAGACCGTCTGCTCTGCATCAACTCGATGATTGATCGTGCAGTCGAGACCATGTACTCGGTTGAGGATGAAAACCGATTTCTCGAGGTTACCTACCAGAATGGCGATAAGGAACTTCTATATTTCAAGGACTTCTCCTCCGGAGCCATGATTGAGAACATTGTACGACGTGCGAAGAAGCTCTCGATTAAAAGGCAGATTCGCGGCGACGAGCCTGGTATCCGAACACAGGATCTAGTCGATTCAATTCGCCAAGAATTTCACGAGCATGAGGACCTACCTAATACAACGAACCCCGATGACTGGGCCAAAATCTCAGGTAAGAAGGGCGAACGAATTGTTTATGTGCGAACTCTTCTAACCAAGGGTGCTGATGCAGAGGGCGGCCGGCAGATTGATCGCGTAGCGACCGGCCAATACCTCTGATCACCTTGACACGATCACTACCTAGGGAGGTGTCGCGACTTGTCCGTTCCTAAGGTCTGTGGCATTGAGACCGAGTACGGAGTTAGTCGGCGTGGAGGGGGCGATGACAACCCTGTTGTCGCGTCATCCTTACTCATCAATGCCTATGTCGATGACAAGCGAGTCGGATGGGATTTCGAGGATGAAACTCCGGCGCGAGATGCTCGCGGTTTTACTAGAGATGCATCTAACCCACCGGATGTAGAGACACATCTTGTCAATACAGTGCTCACAAACGGCGCTAGATATTACGTGGACCACGCACACCCTGAATACTCCACCCCCGAATGTACCGATGCTTTGAGTCTCCTGCTAGCCGATAAAGCAGGGGAGCGGATCATTGCTAAGTCAATGGAGTTAGCGCGACTCGCCCAAGGTTCAGTAGGTGAGATCGTGACCTATAAGAACAACTCTGACGGAAAGGGAAACTCGTACGGTTGCCACGAGAACTACCTAATGGACCGTAACTGCGCATTCGGAGAGATTGTCAAGAACCTCTTGCCATGGTTTGTCACGAGACAGATATTCACAGGAGCTGGAAAAGTTGGTTCGGAGCACGACCGAGAGGGCATCGATTTTCAGATAAGTGCCCGCTCTGATTTCTTCGAGGAAGAAGTTGGCCTAGAGACCACTATTCGTCGCCCGATCGTAAATACTCGAGACGAACCTCACGCAATGTCAAGTCAGTATCGTCGTCTCCATGTAATCGTAGGGGATGCCAATCTCTGCGAGTTATCTACATTTTTAAAAGTAGGTACCACTGCAATTGTCCTCGCCATGATCGAGGACAATGCAATTGAGAACGATCTCTCAATCTACGAACCCGTGCGGGCTCTTCGAGAGGTGTCGAGAGATCTAACCTGCAGCTCATTACTTGAACTTCGTAGCGGCCGCAGCGCATCTCCACTCGATCTCCAGTGGGAGTTCTTCAATAGCGCCCAACGCTACGCAGAGCGCACGGGGCTAGAGCACTGCGGTGGAGAGATTGTTGGCGCAGAGGTCTTGAGGAGATGGGAGGAGGTCCTGTCTGCCTTAGAGGTTGACCCTCTAGGCCTCGATGGCAGACTTGATTGGGTCACCAAATACTGCCTTCTCGAGCGCTTCAGAGAGAGAGATGGATTGAAGTGGGATGACCCAAAATTGGCACTCATAGACCTCCAGTACCACGATGTTCGCCCCGAGCGTTCACTATACGAACGCCTTGTCCAGGCTGGAACCATTGAGAGACTTCTAACCGAGGAGGAGATTGAGCAGGCCGTGTCTCAACCCCCGCACGATACCCGTGCCTACTTCAGAGGAGAGTGCCTCCGCAGATGGCCAAAGTCAATCGTCGCCGCAAACTGGGACAGCATCGTCTTCGATGTGGGTTCCGGATCCCTTCAGAGGGTCCCAATGATGGATCCACTCAAGGGAACAAGAAGCCTTGTCGAAGCGTTACTCAATACATGCGAGACTCCATTGCAACTAATTGAGAAGTTGGGAACACCCCATTAGTAATAATTAGCTCCTTCTGCTCGAGATTTATCTCTAACAAGGGGCCAAATATGCGGACGTGGCGCCTTAATCCCGGAATTAATAGAACTTAAAGAAGTTAAAGAA
>JBAXPT010000070.1:0-8894 GCA_037132095.1 Actinomycetes bacterium | reverse complement strand
GTAGGGCGTGTGGTCTCGAGAGCGTAACGCGCTGCGGATGTGTTTCCGATCGGAAAGGCGAGTCTCGGGCCGTGAGCTCCGTTACGCACCACAACTCGCTCAACGCTGTAACCAGCTGCGATTAGTGGACGCCTCGCTGCTCTCCCAAGAATCAAGAGCATCGGCGGGGCGCTACGCATCAAATCCGCATTGAGTGGTGCAACTCTGGTGACATGGAGATCTGCATCCGCTGGGTCGACGGCTAGGCAGTCCATCGATTCTGCGCCTCTGTGCCATTCTTCATTCTCTGGAGCCACATAGATTCTTGGAGCCGTCTGAGGCAGCGTGAGCCTTAGATCGGCGGCGCGAATTGTTGTCATTGCACCCGAGCCTAGGGGCGCAAACGCCCTACGCTGTCACCTCAGATGCAAAAGACGGAGTTGTGGTGCTGAAGTCAAATGATCCCTGCTGGTGCGGAAGCAGCGAGAAGTACAAGCGCTGCCATAAGCCGATAGAGAAATTGCTCTCGCCAGGTCTGGTCTCCCCGATGAGGAGCGTCCCTCCGCTTATTGTTCGCCCGCCATATGCCGAGACTGGTAATCCGCCGCAGATTAGGGAGGGGGCGGTGAAGTCTTTAGATGTAATCGAGCGCATGCGAGGTGCCTGCAGTATCGCCGCCGAGATTCTTAGAGAGGCTGGCGCGCTTGTTGCCCCGGGTATCACCACTGATGAGATTGATATTGCTGTTCATGAAGCAACTATCTCCCGCAACGCGTACCCGAGTCCGCTTAACTATCGCGGATTCCCAAAGAGTGTGTGTACCTCGGTAAATGAAGTGATCTGCCATGGGATCCCAGATGATCGAGCGTTGGAGAATGGCGACATTCTCAATATTGACGTAACTGCATACATCGACGGTGTTCATGGCGATACAAACGCTACATTTTTAGTAGGTGATGTTGATGAAGGTTCACGCCGACTTGTTGAGGTCACGCGCGAATGCTTGGAGCTCGCTATCGACGCGGTAAATCCCGGACGACCGCTCTCCGATATTGGTCGCGCCATCGAGGGGCATGCGACACCTAACGGATTCTCGGTAATTCGTACCTTTGTTGGGCACGGTATCGGCGAACAGTTTCACGGCGAGCCGTCAGTGCTCCACTACTACGAGCCGCGACTCGTTACGCCGATGGAGCCTGGCATGGTCTTTACAATTGAACCGATGATCGCAATCGGTGACCATAGAGAGAAGATTTGGTCTGATGGCTGGACTGCGGTCACGCAAGACGGCCTTCGCACGGCTCAGTTTGAGCACACAATTCTTGTAACTGAGAGCGGCTCTGAGGTACTGACCCGCTAGCTCTATAGAAGAGTGCGCTTAAGCAACTGCAGTCCCGAGAAGGGTACCGACTAGCGCAGATGCGGCCATAGCTAGCGCTCCACCAATGACGACGCGAGTAGCCGCTCTCGTTGGTTTTGCGCCACCCAGTTTTGCTCCTAGTGCTCCTAGAGTTATCAGCATCAACAATGCAACTATTGCGCTTGTAATAATGCGTGTAGCAGCTGTTGCGTCCTTGCTAATAAGGGCCATCACGAGCACTGGAACCCCCGAACCAACCGCAAATGCAACGGCCGAGACAACAGATGCTTGCGTGGGGCGCGCACGTGTGTGCTCGAGGATTCCAAGTTCGTCTCTGAGGTGCGCTCCGATTGGATCCGCAGCCATTAATTGAGATGCCACGTCCTCAGCGGTCTCTCGCCTTAAGCCTCGCGCTACATAAATCTCTGTGAGTTCCTCAAGTTCGTGCTCGGGGCTCGCCTCAATCTCAAGAGTCTCACGAGCAATGTCTGCACGCTCGGTATCACGCTGGCTGCTCACCGAGACATACTCTCCGAGTGCCATCGATGCTGCGCCAGCAACAAGCCCGGCAATACCAGCAACAAGAATCGCTCCACGTGAGGCGTCGCTTGCAGCCACGCCGATCATGAGGCTCGTCGTAGAGACGATTCCATCATTAGCGCCGAGTACTCCGGCCCTCAACCAACCGACGCGTTCGTGTCGGTGAGTCTCGCGGTGGCTAGCGGTTCGTCCTGCCATGATCTAAGTCCTCAAGTAGTTCCGGAATTATTGATGCGAGAATAAGAGTATGCCTAATAGCCCTAGTGCTGAGGGTCGAGTATGACAGTGTGACGAATGCGACGACGGCCCCTTGACCCCGCCTCCCCATAAAATCTCGGATCAAGGCTTCGATGAGCTCGGCATCGCCTTCTAGATCTATTCCTGAGTGGCACGCGCTATCCGGCTAATTATCGACTGGGCCCTTGCCGCATTGGCTGAAGTGAGTCCGCGAATCTCGAGTCTCCCGTCGTCGCCGTCGATAGTTAAACGCAGCCCAGTGAAGACCTTCTTGGATCGCGCAATTCGCTTTAGGCCCTCGATCTTCAGCGTGCGGCTCTCTTCTTGGGTCGTTGTGACTATTCGGTCAGAGAAGATAAAGACATCCCCTCGGCGCCAGCGCCGCGACTTTATGAGGACTTGCTTGAGTATTAGTTCTGCGTCTTCTTGCATGCCCAAAACCTAGTGGAGACCTGCGATGCGTGGGCTATTTCTCCCTACTAGCGTGTGGCAGGCCGCGGTCGGTCCGTTGGTTCTACTTCGAAATATGGGGGAAATTTTAATGAAGGCATGGACAAGATCGTGGCGCGTGATCGTGCCAGTAATGATCATGAGTCTGCTCTCCCTATCAGGGTGTCAGTTCTACGTTCTCTCGCTCACGAACGCCGGGGATAGTGATGGACCAATGTGGTTCAGCGCACCCGAGAACCGCACGCAACTTGAGACCACTATCTCCACTGTGCCGGTCACGATTGAGATACCCGGAGTAGTTCCGTCGAGCGTTCAGGTTCGCATTGAGACGGGCTCACAGACGCGCTCAACCTCTATCACTGATCGATTTACTGCAGATGGCGAGACGCTCTCTGCCACTCTCATCGGATCTGATTTTCTCCCCGGTGTTACTTATCTAGTGGCCGAGGCTGACACTGTTCTAGGTAGCGAGCATGTTGTTAGGCGCATCGCCCTCTCGTGGGAGCCAAGCATTGATGTGGCGAATGCTGCGCGCTGTGAGACGCTCGGTCAAGAACGCTGTCTGCTCCCATTCCCAAGCAATGCGTATACCGTTGAAGACCCAGCTACAGACACAGGTCGAAGAGTTAATTTTGATATCGCATCCATGCCAGCGAATAAAGACTCTGTGCATATAGACCCAACTGAATGGAATCGCAGCGATGGATTCTCGCCAGGAGCAGAGATACTCGTAGAGGTCTCAGGGCTTGATCTCGCCCGCACCGACGAGCCGCGCATTGATGCTCTTGGGCGTGCGTTACTTCCAGACTCTCCGGTGATGGTAATTGATGCAGACTCTGGCGAGAAAGTACCTGTTTTTGCCGAGGTGAATGTGGCAGGTACCCCAGGCCCTGTGCCGCTTTTCATTATCAGGCCGGTAGTGAACCTGTTAGAGGGGCATCGCTACATCGTTGGTCTTCGTAACCTGCGGAGGTCAGATGGTTCGCTCATCGAGCCGGATAGAGAGTTTCAGGTTTACCGAGACATAGTCCCAACCTTTATCCCAGAGATAGAGCAACGTCGCCCTGCTATGCAGCAGATGATTTCTCAGTTGAATGAAGCAGGGATGCTTAGACAAGACATGTACTTGGCATGGGACTTTACCGTGGCTAGCGAGCGCAGCCTCACCGAACGGTCACTCTCGATTCGCGATGAGACTTTTGACCCACTCGGTGACGATGGAACACTCGGTTTCACTGTTAGCAGTGTGCAGGAGAATGTAAGCGCAGATATTTTGAGGCGAGTCACCGGCACCTTTGAGGTACCGAATTATCTGACAGGGACTGGCGCTCCGGGGAGTTCATTTAACTACGACGACCCAAGCGATCCGGATGCGCTCCCGTCTGCAAATGGAGTATTCAATGCAGGCTATATCTGCAATATTCCACGGTCTTCGGTGAACGGCGAAGGGAAAGCAAACCCGGGCCGAAGCCTTGTATATGGTCACGGCCTGTTGGGCTCATCAACGCAGGTGAACTCTTTCGGGGCGCTAGCCAATAGTTTTAATTACACGATGTGCGCGACTGACTGGGTTGGGATGTCGAGTTCGGATGTCCCGAACGTTATTAATGTGCTTGGCGACTTCACGACCTTTAAAACAATGCCAGATCGACTTCAGCAGGGCATGCTGAACTTTCAGGTGCTTGGGCGCTTATTGAATAGCCCTGAAGGATTCATGACTGACCCAGCCTTTCAGGTTGGTACCGACATGGGCTCGCCTTTTAGGCCGCACTCTCTGGTATTCAATGGCAATAGCCAAGGTGGTGTGATGGGTGGAGCGACAACCGCGCTCTCCAACGAGTGGAGCCGCGCTGCTCTCGGTGTGCCAGGTATGAACTACTCAACTCTCCTCACGCGAAGCGTTGACTACGACTTGTTTGGGGCCATCGCGAACGTTGCTTACCCAGATGCGTTTGACCAGATATTTGGGCAAGCACTTGTCCAGATGCTCTGGGATCGCGGCGAGTCGAATGGATATGCCCAACACATGACTGATGATCCCCTACCGGGAACACAAGCCCACAAGGTGCTGTTAATTGAGGCCTTCGGCGATCATCAAGTCGCCAACATCACAACCGAGAATATGGCGCGCACAATCAGGGCCGCAACACATATGCCAAACATGCTGCCTGGAAGATCATGGGATACAACACCGATGTGGGGGATTGAGAGAATCAATTCCTTCCCGTATACAGGCTCGGTACTAGTGGAGTGGGACTTCGATACGCCGGCTCCACCGAAGACAAATACGGTACCGCGTGCAGGTACCGATCCCCATGGCTTAGGTGGAGGCGAGCCGAAGCTCGGGCTCCAGGTCGCGTACTTCTTTGAGGGAGTATTTATCGACGTATGCGACGCCGGACCCTGCGTTAGTAGCGTTCGCTAGGAGCGTGCTCTAGAAACGTGAGCTGAAAACAGCGGTATGGATACGGTTTAGATCTCGCCCCAGAGTCTTCTAAGGGCCTCGGAGGTTTCCTGTGCGCGAGCCCATGGCCACCAGTGCGCGCAGTCATCGAAGACGAGGAGCTCGGCATTGATGCGCGTCGCTACGCGCATCCCAAACTCTGGCGGAGCGTGGATGTCATCAGCCCCCCATAAGACGAGAGTAGGGCAGCCAACTGGGGAGTTGAGTTGAGGCCAGATCGAGTCTGGGTCAATGACTGAGCGATATAGACCGAGTATCGAGGTGCTCATTCTTGAGTCCCAACTGTTGGCCTGCTCCCGAGCGAGAGCGGGCGGGGCGCCGCCGGCCACGAGGATTAATGCTCGATCCTCTGGCGACATTGCGAGAATCCCCTCCATCAACGCCTCGCCAACCTCAGGTGTCTGCCATGCCTGGGCGGTGTCGTGCCACACATAGGTCTCATCGAGTGGTCCACTCCCAAACGCGAGGCTGCGCAGCAGATCGGGGCGGAGTCGAGCCACGCGCTGCGCAAGTATCGCTCCCCAATCATGCGCTACGAGGTCAACTGGTGCGCCGATTGCTTCGATGCGATCGATTAACCATAGGGCATAGTCGTCTTTGCTTCCGCCGAAATCAGATGGCAGATCACAACCAAATCCTGGCAGAGCGGCTACCTCGATCTCAAAATCAGGTAGCAGCGCGCGTAGTGGGGCCCACAAGGAGGTGGTGTCCGGTACTCCGTGAACTAGGAGCGCTGTCATGCGTGGAATCATGGCACTTGATCGAGCAACGTGTGCACGATGATTTAAAAAATTTACCGACAGCATTGATTGACACCAAATGACGCGCGCCGTGCGCGATGCTTTGGTCTTACCAAGCCATTAGAACCAATTAGCTGACTCACTGGAGTAAACCGTGAGCAATCGGATTAGTCGTACTGCGCCCTCCGCCACTCACCCCAAGGATCGTGCCCTCTTCGAGCGCATTGATTCGGTGCTCTCGGAGTACGAAAAGCAGATCAGGCAGTCGCTAACGCCTCGACGACGTACTCGACGCACGCGGTAAGCGCCTCTACATCTGACGGCTCGATAGTGGGAAACATTGCGATCCTTAGTTGATTGCGGCCAAGTTTTCTATACGGCTCAGTATCGAGAATACCGTTGTTTCTAAGCACTTTTGCGATCTCAGCAGCATCAACAGAGTCAACAAAATCAATGGTTCCTGTCACAGTGCTGCGTGACCCCGGGTCGCGAACATAGGGGCTAGCGAAGTCGCTCGCATCCGCCCATCCGTAGAGAGTGGCTGCCGACTGGTCGCAACGGCTCGCTGCCCACTCGAGGCCGCCTTGCTCGAGCATCCACTCAACCTGCTCTGCGAGGAGAAAGAGCGTGGCCAAAGCGGGGGTGTTATAGGTCTGATCAGCCCGCGAGTTCTCGAGCGCTAGTGGGAGGCTGAGGCTTGGTGGCATCCATCTTCCAGAAGCGGCGATCTGCTCAATTCTCCTGATCGCGCGTGGTGAGCAGGTTGCGATCCAGAGCCCACCATCCCCGCCGAAGCATTTCTGCGGAGCGAAGTAATAGACATCTGTGGCGTTGGGATCGAACCTCACTCCTCCGGCGGCTGACGTAGCGTCGACAAGAACGAGAGAATCTCCAGGTGGACGGATCACAGGGCATGCAACTCCGGTGGAGGTCTCATTCTGTGGGAAAGCGCATGTATCGATACTGGAGTCGGGGCGCAGGAGCGGCGGGACGCTACCTGTCTCGCACTCAATAACACTTGGGCTCTCAAGGTGCGGTGCATTGAGCGCAACCTTCGCAAACTTGGATGAGAACTCGCCGATTACAAGGTGCTCGGATCGCCGCTCAATCAATCCAAATGCGGCCGCATCCCAGAAGAGTGTTGAGCCTCCGTTGGCGAGTAATACCTCATAGCCATCGGGGAGTGAGAACAACTGGGACATACCAGCACGCAGGCGCGAGACAACTGTTTTTACCGTTGGCTGGCGGTGACTTGTGCCTAGGTATGTGGGAGCGGCATTGACCAAAGCCGCTATACCAGCACTGCGAACCTTGGAGGGCCCGGAGCCGAAGCGTCCGTCGGATGGGAGTAAAACAGATGGGATGCGAATAGTGCTCGTGTCGATGCTCACTCTGCGAGCCTACGCAAAATCGCCGCTACCTAAGGGGTTGGGATCACTTTTACTAGGTGAGAGGAGTCTCGCCGAGGGCCAGGACCTCTGCAAACGACTCGCGTTGAGCCTTTAGGAATGTCTCGATATCGGGGACAGCCACTGCATCGACGTTGACTCCGATGCAGGCGGTGCCGCAGTGAGATAGCAGGGTGAGATTCGCCGCTGCTCCAGAGAGCGGACCGAACGCGTACATGCGCTGTAGTTCTGCTCCGGCTGCGTAGAGAGGGATCGGGGCGCCTGGAACATTGCTGGTAACAAAATCTGCCCCCTTGAGCATCGCCCCAAAAATGGCCGTGCTCAGAGTTGTAGGGAGTTGATTCAATACCCCTGCCAGCGCATCGGTGAGGGCGATTGCTGGTTCATCGCGTATCCAACGGCTAAGGCGCCCAACCTCCACTATGCGCAGAGTCGGGTCTTCAATAGTCATGGGGACCAAGAAGCGAGCAGGCGTGAAGTGGTTTCCTCCGAGAGCGGATGCCTCATCACGAATGCTGATCGGCATCACCATGCGCAGCGACTCTGGTGACTCCCCGTGGAATTGGTGGTACTTCATTAATCCGCCAAGGACCGCTGCGACGTACGCGTCGTTGAGCGATCCACCGGTGGCCTTGGCTGCGCGCTTGAGGTCGTCCATCGGAACCTCGAGTGTTCCGAGCGATCGAGCAAGGGTGCGTGAACCCATAATTGGAGACTTGGGATTGGTGGCTGGCTCTAGAAAACGAGCGATGCTCCCGATGGCCCTTCCTGCGTCCACCGCTGTGTCCTTTGGTTTGCTCAGTACCGAGCGACCGATGCTCCCCGCGGAGCCAAAGCTTCGTCGCGCGATGCCAACCGCTCGACGGCGTCGATGTTTGATGGACTCAGTGATGAGGTCAAGCGCTCCAAAGGAGGCCAACTCTGCGTCAGGTTCCTGCCCTGATAGAGGCTGACCGTCGCGCTCTAAATCGAAGAGCATCATCAAGAGCTTCATTCCGCCGATGCCGTCGGTTAGCGAGTGATGGACTTTTAGGACCATCGCTGCGCGATCGTCGTCTAGTCCTTCGACAACCGTGTACTGCCAAAGCGGCCTTGCTCGATCGAATCCTGCCATTGCACTGTTGCGCGCGATATCTAGCACGGAGCCGATCGTTCCGTCAGAGGACCTAAGTCGGGTCATGTGAAATGCGAGGTCAAAGTGCGTGTCGGCTGTCCACATAGGTGGCCCAACCCGCAGCATCGGTGTTGCGACGCGTTGACGCATTCGAGCAATCGTCTTGGTCCCCGCATCAACTCGTTTCACGAGGGCATCCCAATCGGGTGCGCGGTCCAAGAGGAGCACCGTGACGATGGTCGACCTAAGGAGAGGGTCTTTCTCGATATTCCACATGAGAGCGTCTGAGTCGCTCATATGAAGATCAAAGCGCTCGTTGCTCATTATGTATTCATCCCTGCGTCGTAACCGATGCAGTGCGAAGCCCCATTTGGGTTAGACCAGATCATGGCTGTTGGCCTCTGCCACGATCAACAACATCACTACGGCGACGTGCAATCTCGGCTGGATCAAAGCGCCAGTTTTTAAAGGTCTCACGCTCGTTTTGTAGTGCATCTTGAGCAGTCATCTGAGAGTTCGCGTCGTAGAGGCGCTTTAGAGCTCTGACTGCTCTCTGATCGTTGCTAGCGATGTCTTCTGCGATCTTGATAGCGGTAGGCAT
>JBAXPT010000069.1:0-8948 GCA_037132095.1 Actinomycetes bacterium | reverse complement strand
CTCGGGCATACGCGATGGGCGAGTGTTGGGATTATCTCAGAGGCGAATGCTCACCCACTAAATAACATTGAGGGTATTGCTGACTCGAGAGTTGCTGCTCCGTACGTAGCGGCTGCAGTAAACGGCGATGTCGATAACTTCAGAGAGTTGATCGAACAGAACTCGCTCTCGATTCCTGTTGAGATAACCACGGACGCCAAAGTGATACCAGCGCTTGTCTCGCGAGCAATCAGTGCGAGCGGAACGGAGCTAACTAGTGATAGCGACTCTTCGGGTGCTCTCATCTCGGCGTTCTCCAAGACGGTCGCCACTTTTGAGGGCAGCATGGCGATCGCTGCACACTCTGGCACCGATCCAAACCAACTCTTGCTTGCTCTGCGGGGTAGCGGTCAGGCGCTCTATATAGGCCTTGCAGATGACTCGTATGTAGTTGCGAGTGAGCCCTATGGAGTTGTTGAGGAGGCGAGTCAATATGTTCGGCTCGATGGCGAGACACCGAGTGATCTAGATAATCCAGAGGCGAGTCGCGGGCAGATAGTTGCGCTCGATGCAACCCAAGCTGGCTCGTTATCTGGAATCAGGCGATTTTCTTATGATGGTTCCGTGATTGAGGTAGGCGCCAAAGATCTGGCGCGCGCAGAAGTAACTACTAGAGATATAGATCTTGGAGCGTTTCCTCACTTCTTGCTAAAAGAAATCTCGGAGTCCCCGGCCTCGTTCCGCAAGACGCTGCGAGCCAAACTGATCGAGCGCGATGGGGTTCTTGTTGTAGACGTTGGTAGCGATGCTCTCCCGGACTCAATTCGGGAGAAATTGTCAGCCGGTGCGCTGCGGCGTGTACTCGTTATTGGGCAGGGAACCGCTGCTGTCGCAGGGCAGAGCCTCGCTGCAGCTCTAGCCGACCTCGCTAGTTCACGACTTGTTGTCGAGGCGCTTCCAGCGACTGAGTTGTCAGGTTTTCGCCTCACCGAGGACATGACTGAGACTCTCGTGATTGCAATTAGTCAGAGCGGAACAACAACCGATACGAATCGCACCGTTGATTTAGCTAGGAGTCGAGGTGCGGTTGTCATCTCGATCGTGAATCGACGCGGTAGTGATCTCACAGATCGAAGCGATGGAGTGCTCTACACCTCTGATGGCAGAGACGTGGAGATGAGCGTTGCCTCCACAAAGGCTTTCTATGCTCAGATTGCAGCAGGGTTCCTCTTGGCATTTGCGATTGCTTCGGCGGTTGGTGCTGACCTTGGTGACCGGCAAGAGTTTCTCGCCGCTCTGCGTGATCTGCCCACAGCGATGGAGGTAGTCCTTTCTCGACGTTCTGCTGCGCGCGTAATTGCAGAGAACTTTGCACCCGCTAAGCGCTACTGGGCCGTTGTCGGAAACGGCCGTAATCGCATTGCAGCCCAGGAGATTCGAATCAAACTCTCCGAGCTTTGTTATAAGTCAATTGCATGCGATGCCACTGAGGACAAGAAGCACATTGACCTCTCAGCAGAGCCTTTAATTTTGGTCTGTGCCGCTGGCCTAAGTGGGTCAATCGCTGACGATATTGCGAAGGAACTCGCTATCTATAGAGCGCATAAGGCCACGGCGATCGCCTTTGTGAATGATGGAGAGGAGCGCTTCGGAGCCGCAATCGCAACCTTCCCAGTACCGGTTACGCACCCCGATCTAGGTTTCGTCCTCTCCGCAATGGCAGGTCACCTATTCGGATACGAGGCAGCACTCGCAATAGATGCATCAGCGATTCCACTCCGCGAGTCGCGCGCCGCAATCGAGGATGCATATGGATCCTCAGAACTGATTGACCAGAGCGGATACTCAAACCTCGGCGAGACGATCAGTCCTCTTGCGGAGCGCTTCTTCCTTCTGCTTCGTGTAGGCGGATATGACGGTTCATTAGAGGCGGGTACCGCTGTGCGGCTCGCATCGTTATTTAGGTATGCAACTGGGATTGTGCCACTTGATGTGTTCGCCGTTGAGTGGGGAATTGTTGGGACGCCTTCGGTCGTCATTGAATGGCTAACTACTGCTTTGACGCTCGCGATTGACGAACTGACCCGACCAATTGATGCGATTAAGCATCAGGCCAAGACCGTAACTGTAGGGATATCGCGTTCAGACGACGCACTGCTGCGTGCCCCGCTAGTTCAAGCGGTCCTCGCTGCTGGTGCCGCACGCGACAATCTCGGGTATCGCGTTCTGCGCACGCTGGTTGCGCTTGATGCGGCAGTTGAGCGGGTAGAGGGATCTACTCGCTATCGAATTGATGGAGACCCTGCATCGGATAACGCTGTAATTGCAGTAGTAGAGAGCGCCGGAATAGGTGCAACGCTGACATCGCGAACTGAGACAGACCCGCGACTTCGTGGTACGAAACAACTTGTTGCAGTCGAGGGAGAGGTCACGATTGCTCGGGGTCGAAGTGACGGTCGGATCGTTGTGATTGTCCCCGAGGTGAAGGGTTCTGACTGCGTTGGGCTTACCCTTCTGCATCTTGCACTCCACGATCAGCTGATGCCGGAGGTAGCCCGAGGCGTGTTGTCTGGTTATCGAAATCGTTACGCTGCTATTCGTAGTGCAGTCACGGAGACCGAACCGACATTTGACGACGCTCTCCTTGGCGACGTATCCATGGCCGATCTTTTGACAGTGCCGGTGTACACGCTCGCTGATCGGTGGCGCGAGAGGTGAGCAACGTCGTGGGGATGGGTGCAGATCTTCTTGATATGGATCGATTCCGTGCAGTGCTTATTCGAAGACCAGGGTTAGAGAAGCGCTGCTTTACTGAGAGCGAGCGACTCTCTCTCGAGGAGCGTCGCGACAGGGTTCCAGGGTTAGCAGTGCGTTTCGCTGCTAAGGAAGCTGTGATGAAAGCGCTCGGTGTTGGTTTAGGAGGCTTCGCTCTTCGAGACGTTGAGGTGAAACGCGACTCCAGCGGAGAGCCGCTTTTACTCCTCCATGGGAGAGCTGCACGTTTAGCTGAGACGCGAGGTGTGAGCGAGTGGCGTCTCTCTCTATCTCATACATCGAGTAACGCGATGGCCATCGCCCTCGCCTTGGGCTAGTCGGATGCAGAGGGTCCTGACCCCTACCGAGATGGCAGAGGCAGACCGTCGCACTATTGATGCAGGGACTCCCTTCGAGGTTCTAGTTGAGCGCGCGGGTCGCGCTGTGGGTCGCGAGGTGCTAGCTATTCTTGGCGGGGCCTACGCAAAGCGGGCAGTAATTATCTGCGGGCCAGGCAATAACGGAGCCGATGGAGAGGTCGCAGCGAGATTTCTACGTTCTCGAGGCGTGAGGTGTCACGCCTTTTCGTTGACTTCGCCACTCGATCGGCCTGCGGTGACTCGAGAGATTCAGCGCTGCGATGTTTTGGTGGATGCGATGTTCGGAACTGGATTTCACGGAGCATTGGATGGCGATGCAGCGTGGATCGCAGAGCAGACGCATAGGCGCTCGGTAGGCCGGCATACGTTTGAAGTCGTGGCCATTGATATTCCGAGTGGGGTTCAGGGCCTTACGGGCGAGACGCTCGGCACCTCTGTGAGCGCTGGCCGCACAGTTACATTCGGCGCACTGAAACCCGGATTGCTACTTGAACCGGGGCGAGGCCTTGCCGGAGCCGTAACGGTCTCTCAGATAGGAATACAGATCGGCGACGGCACTCTGCTCGGGTTGGTCAAGGAGCAGGATCTTCGCGATTGGATTCCCCAACGAGAGGCGAGTGACCATAAGTGGGGGCTTGGTCCGGTCATGGTCGTCGGGGGATCTCCTGGGATGGCCGGGGCGCCACGCCTCTCCGCTGCTAGTGCCTTGAGGGCTGGGTCGGGGGTTGTGGTCCTATATTCGCCAGATCCACATGGCGCCGATTCGGCCGCCGATTCGCTGCGACTGGGCACGAGCCATTCCGCCGAATCCGCCGAATCGCTCGCCGAATCGCTGCGACTGGGCAGCGAGGTAATTACACGCGGCATTCCCTTGGGCCAGGAGGGGCATCTAAATCGCGACTCGGCAGAATATTTGATCGAGGCCGCACAGCGATTCCACGCAGTACTAATCGGGCCGGGGCTCGGTGCGGATCATGGGGTCGCTGAGGTAGTGAGGGAGCTCATCGTCGGTGTCGTGGCCCCAATAGTTTTAGATGCAGATGGGCTCAATGCGCTTGGTGGCGATCTCGCTCCTCTTCAGAAGCGTGCAGAGTTGGGGCTGGGCCCAGCGATACTCACCCCGCACGAAGGCGAGTTTGAGCGACTCTCGGGTGCGGTCGGCTCAGATCGGGTCGCTGCCGCTCGTGGGTTGGCTCGAGCATCGGCCGCAACGGTGCTCCTAAAGGGCCCAACGACCGTGATCGCTGAGCCCGATGGGGTTGCGTACATCGTGGATTCGGGTGGGCCATGGCTTGCGACAGCGGGATCGGGTGATGTTCTGGCTGGAATTATCGCCGCTCTGCTGGCCTCAGGCCTCTCTCCTGGGAAGGCCGCTGCGTCGGGGGCTTGGCTCCACTGCCGCGCGAGCGACTTCGCGGGGCATACTTGCCTAGTGGCCAGCGACATAGTCTCTGCGTTACCCGCTGCGTGGCCCAGATTTAGTGGCACGATGAGAGAGCAACATCAATAATCAACCAGAGCACCAGGAGCCCCAATGGCGATTGTCAGCGAAGTTATGACCTCAGAGGTCAGAACAGTCCACCCAGATATGAGCATTATTGAGGTCGCAACAGTCCTCGCCGATGGCTCCATTGGTGCAGTCCCTGTGGTGAATGACGCAGACGAATTTGTTGGTTTACTGCGTGACGAAGACCTGCTACTGCGAGAAGCCGGTATTCATGTACCGACAACGATTGCGCTTCTGCCTGGTATCGAGTTCACTCTGCCCAGCCACTTGAAGCGTTTTGATGAGGAACTGCGCATCGCCGCGGCCTCCACCGTCGCAGAACTTATGCAGACTGATCCTGAGACAGTGGGGCCGGATACTTCTCTAGAAGATCTCGCCACTCTGATGCATGACAAGCAGGTCACTCACGTGCCGGTTATCGACGGTAATGGCAAGGTAGTAGGCATTGTCGCCAGAGGAGATGTAATACGCCACCTCGCACGGACAAAGTGACCCCACGTTTTCGCCCGGCACGAGTCGAGGTCGATCTCGCAGCGGTTCGATCCAATATTCGACGCCTAGTTAGTGACTCTGCTCCGGCGGAGGTTCTTGCGGTTGTGAAGGCAGACGCTTACGGGCATGGAGCGGTACCAATTGCGCGTTGCGCGTTAGAGGCAGGTGCAACGCGCCTAGGGGTAGCAATAGTTGAGGAGGGCGCACTGCTGAGAGATGCAGGGATTACAGCCGCAATTCTCCTCTTGTCTGAGCCCCCAGCGAGCGTTGCTGATGCAGTTGTAGCCAACGCGCTTACATCAACGGTCTATACACCTGAAGGGATTGATGCGTTAGGCCGCTCTGCGCAAGCCGCTGGTCAGGTGATACCGGTGCACCTCAAGGTCGATACTGGTATGCACCGAGTTGGGTGCAGCACGCAGGACGCTCTGTCCCTGTCGCAACGAATAGCAGCCGACCCCGGCCTCACTCTTGAGGGAGTTTTCACGCATTTCGCAACCGCAGATGAGGCCGACTCCGAGTTCGTGGAGACGCAGCTTGAGCGATTTAGGACGGTTCTCTCCGATCTTGAGAGCGCTGGAATTAATCCAGTGATTACACACTGCGCGAACTCCGCTGCTGCGCTTACGCGCACGGGTGCGCGGCTCAACATGGTGCGTCTTGGAATCACGATTTATGGCATCGCTCCCAGCCCAGAGCTTGAGCCACTCAACGGTCTGACTCAAGCCCTTAGCTTCACGAGCGAAGTGACATTCGTTAAGAGGCTCAGCGCTGGTGATCGGCTCTCTTACGGACAGCGTTATGAATTAATGAGTGCCTCAACAATCGCGACGATTCCAGTCGGCTATGCAGATGGAGTGCCGAGGCGCCTCGGCGAAGTAGGCGGAGAAGTCCTAATCGCAGGGAAGCGATTCCCGATAGCAGGGACCATAACAATGGATCAACTCTTAGTTGATGTCGGTGACGTCGATGTATCGATCGGCGACGAGGTTGTTTTCTTAGGGAAACAAGGGGCAGAGGAGATAACAGCAAGCGAGTGGGCGGGTCGACTGAATACGATTGCATATGAAATTGTCTGTGGGATTGGCCCGCGGGTTCCGAGGGAGTACAGAGAATGAGCGCACGCAATAAAACTTTCGTCGGGCTCGCAGTAGTTGCAGCCACAGCCGCCGCAGTCTGGGGAGCAGAGCAGGCTTCGGTTCGCCGATCGCGCAGGCAGGAAGACCCCGATGCACTCAACGAGTTCATGCCGGAGTTTGATGAGACGCATACCTTCCCGAGTCACGACGGTGGCGTCATCAACGCGATTAGCAGGGGCAAGGGGCCAGCGATAGTTCTCTCGCATGGAGTCACACTCTCAGTGCGAACTTGGGCGAAGCAGATGGAGTTTCTTCCAGAGGCGGGGTTTCGCGCTATTGCTTTTGATCACCGCGGGCATGGCGGGTCGGTTGCAGGCTCCACTGGTCACACGATTGAGAACCTTGCTTGGGATGTGCGAACAGTCCTTGAGTCAATGGATCTGCATGACGCGGTCTTAGTGGGTCACTCAATGGGTGGCATCGCAGTACTGGCGTTCATGGTGACGTTCCCCGAGATAGCAGCTGAACGAGTCTCTGGCATAGTGATGCTCTCTTCAATGGCGCGCACCCCGCTCTCGGGCCACGAGGGACTCGCCCGTTTTGTTGGTGCGCTTAGTGCCCGTGGCCCTGACGTCACCGGGCTGCTCAATCGACGCGATCTTGGTTATTTGATGAGCCGTGTTGGTTTTGGGAGCGAGGCGCTGCCTAGCCACATTGAACTGACCCGAGAGATGGTTCTTGAGTGCCCGCCCGAGACGCGTAAGGCAGCTGGACGAGCACTCCTGAATCTCGACCTCGTCGAGCAGATTGCCTCAATCAGGATGCCGACACTTGTAATAGGCGGCACAGCAGATGTTCTGACTCCTCCAGCGGAGTCACGGCGAATGGCTGCGACAATTCCTGGTGCGTCGCTAGAGATTGTTCCACGCGGAGGGCACATGCTCATGTTCGAGCGTACTGAACTTGTCAATGAATTGATTTCTTCCTTCGCGCGCAGAGTGCAGCACAGTTCTGCGAACTTAGGCTCCTAAGTACATCTGCGAGTCGAGTTAAATGCATTCGCTTGACTCTTTAAGAACCTCTGCGCTCACATGCCGCAACTGCAGTCTGTGTGAGACGCGCACCAATGTCGTATTCGGTTCAGGTAATCCCAGCGCAGATCTGATGTTCGTCGGGGAGGCCCCGGGGGCGCAGGAGGACTTGACCGGTGAGCCTTTTGTAGGGCGAAGCGGGAGACTGCTCACAAGCCTGATCGAGGGGATTGGCCTTACGCGAGATCAGGTCTACATATCCAATGTCGTGAAGTGTCGTCCGCCCGCCAATCGAGATCCAGATCCAAGTGAGGTAGAGGCCTGCGCGCCGATCATCACTTCGCAGATTGAGCACATATCGCCTCGAGTGCTAGTAACCCTAGGAAATTTTGCAACAAAACTGCTTTTAGAGACAAAGGTTGGCATCACTAAGTTGCGAGGGAGCCCTGTCGCATACCGTGGGGGGGTGCTAATCCCCGTACTCCACCCTGCTGCAGTTGCGCGTCGCGGAGCCGCTGGCCTTGTTGAGGCGCGCAGCGACTTCGAGGCGATCAGGGTTGCGTTGCTTGGCAACATCTCGGGGGTGCAGCAATGACCCCGGTCTCTTTAATCACTCATAGCGTCGAGACAACCCGCGCTCTTGGGGGAGCCCTCGCTGCGATTCTGCGTGAGGGAGATTTGATTATCCTCAGCGGGGATTTAGGCGCCGGCAAGACTGCACTTGCTCAGGGAATCGGAGCTGGTCTAGGGGTCAGCGAGCCAATGCTGAGCCCAACATTCACAGTTGTTCGTGAATACATTGGCCGCCTCCCTCTACAGCATCTCGACGTTTATCGCTTGGGGCATCTGCAGGAAGTCTTAGATCTTGGTATCGACGAAGTTCTAGATATCGGCGTCACGATTGTCGAGTGGGGTGACGCCGCTCTTGATGCTCTCGGCGATGAGAGGCTCGAGATAACAATCTCGTTACTTCCAGAGGGAGCGGATAGCGATCGCTTGCTTGTCTTCCAAACATTCGGCGAGGCATGGAGTAGCCGGTCAGATGATCTACAGAGACTTGTAGGTGCCCTGCAGTGACAACAATTCTTGGGATAGATACCGCAACTAGTCATGTCAGTATTGCGATCGCAGCGGATGGTGTAATTCTTGGCGAGTCAAGCCTCCCGGCAGATCGACGCCATGCCGAGGTGCTCGCACCCGCTCTGCAGTTGCTATTCGCTGAGGCTGGGTTGCACCCAAAGAACCTCGATGCAGTAGGCGTCGGGATCGGCCCTGGACTATTCACGGGTTTAAGAGTCGGTGTAACAACAGCGATGACGATGGCCCACGCACTTGGAGTCCCAGTAGTGCCAGTATCAACCCTCGACATTCTCGCTGAACCCCACGCTCGCGACGGGCGAGTTCTCGCATCTGTGCTCGATGCACGGCGCAAAGAAGTGTTCTGCGCAACATACAGAACCGGGGTGCTAGAGAATGGAGACCCCAAGATTGAGCGCCTCACTGATGATGAGGTCGGATCGGCGCAGGTATTTTTAGATCGGTTGCTCGAGACTAGAGAGAGAGTCCTAGTTGTCGGCGGTGGCGCATATGTCTACGCAGAGATTTTTGCGGGCCATGAAACAATTGAGGTTGCTGGCCCCGAGTATGCAGTGCCGAGCGGGGGAGTCCTAGTTCTTAGGGCATTGAGGGACCTTGAGAATGGATTGGGTCAACTAGCCGACTCGGT
>JBAXPT010000068.1:0-9017 GCA_037132095.1 Actinomycetes bacterium | reverse complement strand
GAAATCTCTTTCTAGCGGCGTCGCCTGAAGATGCCCGATCTGCGATCCTCGCCAAACATTGAGCGCTCCGGAATCTCAGAGTCCCTTGGACCGAGTGGAGTGTCGTCGTTTACGGCCTCTCGCAGAGAAGCGAAGAACTCGTCGTCATCCATTGCCTCTGGCGTAGGGGTTGTCTCGAATAGAACTGGCGGAGCATCAACGACAGGGGTTGGATCTGCAATCTCTGCAACCTCAATCGCCGTAAGCTCTCCGGTCTCGACCGGAGCGGCCGGAGCTACAGGTGCAACTACAGGTGCAGCCGCTATCGGTGCGAGGGCCTCGCCCACATCATGGAGCGCCGGTCGAGCGGATGGAGCAACAGGCTCTCGAGATACGGCGAGAGAATCCAGATCGGCTGCGATTGTACGCCGGAGGCGCTCGCGATAATCGGCCTCAAATCTCTCGAGAGCATCTACATCGGAGGAGAGAGCGGAGCGACGCGAAGTCAGGTCCCGCACCTCGGTCTCAAGTGCCAGTCGCTGTGCATTCGCCTCACGCTGTGCCGTTGAGGTTGCCTCGAGAATCGTTGCTTGAGCCTGTGAATCTGCAGCAGTTGTAATCGCAGTAGCGGTAGCGGTTGCCTCTGCGACTGCATCCTCGGCGGCACGCTGCGCAAGGAGAAGGGTCCTCTGGAGCATGTCCTCTGAGGCTCGCGCATTAGATCCTTGTGCTTCAGCGTCTCTTGCATGCTGCTCCGCCAGAGCGATCCGACGCTCAAGTGCATCTATCGTGGCTGCCGCCTGCTCGAGCAGATCATCGACTGCATCGCAGTCGTATCCGCGCCGAACTTCTTTGATCTCTATGTCTCTTAATGCCTGAGAAGTCACGTCCATACTCTGATGGTAGCGATGCTTCAAGCCCGCGTGGTGGACATTCGTCGCATTATCCAGCCATTTTTGGCGCAGATTCAGGAATTACCCGCAAATAATGTTTCGAATAATTGAGAGGCCGAAGAAAGCCACCAGAAATGAGAGGTCAATCACCCCAGCCTGTGGAATGAGTCGGCGCAGTGGAGCGAGTACCGGCTCAGTGACATCTACGAGTATGCGAGCAATTGGGGCAAGGGCGCTCCCCGGGCTCATTGGGAACCAAGAGAGGACGGCACGCGCAGCCAAGATCACCATGTACAGAGTTAAGAGGTTGCATACGAGCG
This sequence comes from Actinomycetes bacterium, assembly GCA_037132095.1. Taxonomy (GTDB): domain Bacteria; phylum Actinomycetota; class Acidimicrobiia; order IMCC26256; family IMCC26256; genus IMCC26256. The sequence continues at coordinate 7,825 of JBAXPT010000068.1, read as the reverse complement.
AACTAATCATTTACGGCTGCATTTACTTCTGATAGAGGCCGCGAGCGGCGAGGCGGTCTTTCTCCTCGTCGGAGACATCCACGTTGGCAGGGGTGAGTAGAAAGACTTGGTCAGAGACTCGTGACATGGATCCACCAATTGCGTAGGTCAATCCACTACAGAAGTCGATTAAACGACGCTTTAAATCACTATCGACACCTTGAAGGTTGACGATGACGGGTTGCCCGGATTTGATCCGCTCCCCAACCTCTTGTGCATCGTTGAATCCCTTTGGCTCGACTACCTGGACACGTGCGCTCGAGGCGGGCACTGGACGAATTATCGGTTTGGTTACATCAACAGCTGGGGACTCAGAGTCCGAGATCGTTCGCACTGCGGATCGAGTTGCGGGTGCTGCAGAGCCTGCGGGGCGCGCTCGCTCGTAACTTGGGGGAGCATCCTGAGGCTCCTCAACGGGAGCCTGCTCCTCCTCGAGGTAATAGGAACCGTCCCCCTCGAGATAGTCGTAGTCATCATCGCCATCAACGGCTTCGTTGAGGCCTAAATAGTTCATCGTGTTCTTGATCCAACCTGGCATCTGCACTACCTCCTAGAGCGTCTGCGAGCCTACAGGGGAATGGGGCTAAATCGTGGACACCTTCTCAACCCCAATTCGCCACATGGCTTCGGCGAGAAGTCTGCTTAGGGGAGCGAACAGGCTCGGCGCGACTCGGGTAGTCGATCGTGCAGATAATGAGTATCTCCTCAAATCGCTCTGCGCCCACCAAATATCGAGGCCCCAACCCTGAGAATTGTGGATCCCTGAGCGATCGCTGCCTCATAATCGCTGCTCATCCCCATTGATAACTCAACGAGTTCGAGCCCCTCGGCAAGTATTCGTAGAGCCTCAAACCATCTACTCGACTCGCCAAATTGGGGAGCGACTGTCATCAGGCCAACAACGTCGAGGCCGAGCGAGCGAAGCGCATCGACCAGTTCAACGCAGCCCGAAGGAGCTACCCCTCCACGCTGTGGCTCCTCCGCGAGATTTACCTCTACAAGCACTCTGGCCCCTGGAGCACGTTTAGCAATCGCCTCGCCCAATAACGCTCTATCTACAGAGTGCCAAAGGGATATATGCGGCGAGATAGCAGCCACCTTATTGCGCTGCAACTGCCCCACAAAGTGCCAAACAGGAGCAGGGTCGTGAACCGCCAACAGCGGGGCCTTCTCTAACAGTTCCTGTGCTCGATTCTCTCCAAAATCACATAGCCCTAAATCGAGAGCCAGAGCGAGCGTCACTGCGTCAATCGTCTTTGAGATACCGACTAGCCGGATGCCTGACGTGCTTCGACTACTCAGTCTCGCCGCGTCACTAATTCGACTACGGACCTCGTCAAGATTCTCTGCAAGTAGTTGAACCGCAGCCTCATCCTCTTGTGTCGTCAACGCACTCGCTCCACAACCATGCCCTGTCGCCCGGTCACGCCGTCGCGCCTAAACGAGAAAAGGCTCTGCTCAGAGAAAGTACAGCGCAGATCATCGCCAATATCCGTTACGCCCTCAGAGAGCAACGCGCTGCGTATTCCTGCACGCAGGTCAAGAGCGGGAGAGCCATCGCTTGTCTCGCCAATCACACTCGGCCCCACAATGCTTGCGAGCCGATCTAGGTCCTGCACCCCAAACTCATAGTGAGCCGGGCTGATGCACGGCCCAATAATCGCCTTAATTTTACCTGTACCCAGCGCCCGCACCGCTGCTATGCCCTCGCTGATCACACCAGCCTCAAGCCCTCGCCAACCGGAGTGGATAGCGGCGCAGGCCGTGTCGTTCGCCATTGCTATAGGGGCGCAATCTGCCCCTATAGCAACAAGTGGCAACCCAGCAACATTGGTCGCAGCGCCATCAGCATCGGGGCGACCCGCTGGGGCCTCATCAAGGCGCAGAACCTCTACTCCATGAACGTGATTTACATAAACCCAGGCATCGGGGTCGCTCGGCGTTCCCTCGCACAGACTCGCTAGCAACTCTGTGTTGCGCCTCACAGTTAGGGGATCATCCCCTACGTGCGTAGCGAGATTAAGCGAGTCGTATGGAGGCTGCGAGGAGCCTCCGAGACGATCAGTGAACCAGACGCGAGCACACCCAATTTCTACGTAGTTGAGCACCGCTTTGCCTCCGGACTGCATTAACTACGAGCGAGGCCCGTATGTCAGCGAAGGAACTCAGGAACGTCGAAGTCGTCGTCACCAAGGCCGAGGTCGTCAGTAACGCCCGATACTCCATAAGACTCTTCGTCTGAGCGAAGTCCGAGAGGAGCAGAAGGACGCTCCCCCTCGTAACGGTCAAAACCAGCGGCAATGACTGTTACGCGTACTTCATCACCAAGGGCGTCATCGATCACAGTCCCGAAGATGATGTTCGCATCCGGGTGAGCTGCATCAGCGATGATCTGAGCTGCCTCATTTACCTCGAATAGTCCAAGGTCAGATGGGCCTGAGATCGTGAGCAGGATTCCTCGTGCACCCTCAATGCTCGCCTCAAGAAGCGGGCTTGAGATTGCAGACCTTGCGGCGCCAACAGCGCGTCCATCGCCAGAGGCATAACCGATACCCATTAGCGCTGAGCCGGCATTGGTCATAATCATCTTGACGTCTGCGAAGTCAGTGTTGATGAGTCCCGGTGTGGTGATTAGATCTGTGATTCCTTGGACTCCTTGCAGGAGAACCTCATCGGCCATCTTGAAGGCGTTGACGATTGAGGTGCGCTCATCCGAGACCTGAAGCAGGCGGTCGTTAGGAATAACAATCAGGGTGTCGACCTTCTCTTTTAGTCTCTGAATACCCTGCTCTGCCTGTACCGATCTGCGTCGACCCTCAAAACCAAATGGCCTTGTAACTACACCGATGGTCAATGCGCCTAGTTCTTTTGCGATCTCCGCGATCATTGGGGCTGCACCGGTACCGGTACCACCGCCCTCGCCCGCTGTGATGAAGACCATGTCAGAGCCGCGCAGGGCCTCCTCGATCTCAGCACGATGTTCGTCAGCCGCCTGTCGGCCAACCTCGGGGTCGGAACCTGCTCCAAGCCCGCGGGTTAATTCGCGTCCAAGATCGAGTCGAAGGTCAGCATCGCTTAGAAGCAGAGCCTGAGCGTCGGTATTGACCGCTAGGAACTCGACTCCCTTGAGCCCGGCATCGACCATGCGGTTGACGGCGTTACCGCCACCTCCGCCAACGCCGACGACCTTGATCACTGCCAAGTAGTTTTGGGGTGCACCCATCATTGCTTGCGCCTCTCCTGGCGTAGCCATAACCCTTGAGTCTCAACGTCAACCTCGGCCTTACGGTCGAGGTGTTGTAGAGGTCAAGGCTCATGTAAACCTGTTGTAAGGGTTCAGACTGTACCGGACAGCGGCAACCGGGGCAAAGAGAACAGCCTCTGGAGGAGAAAAATCTCTCAAATTTGCCTCAAAGCGACCAACTCAAGAGACCAATTTGGTGGTATCGGACCAGACCAACTCCTAGATCGATGCTCTAGCGGCCCCACTGGAACAGCGAAAGCGGATGCCTCCGTGCTCCTTACGAGGTAGCTGGAGCAGTTGGAACAGTTACATCGATTGTGGTGACGCTCTGCCGATTAGACCTCAGCGCCTCAAGCACTGCGAGCGCAACATTCCCCTTGGTGCGCGCATTATCAGGCGGGCCAATTCGAATGACCCGCGCTGTGGGGCGCTGACCTGCTGTCGTATTGAGTAGAAGCACGACCGATCCAACTCTGTCAACCTCCACAACAGCGACCTGAACCCTCAGCGCCTTTGGTAGCGCCATGAATGTCGTTGCAGCGGTCTTGGGACTAATGAAGCCTCCTGCCTTTGCGACCTTCACCCCTCTAATCTCTGGGATTCCAAATGGCGGGGCAGCGGTAGTCGCGAGAACTCTCCCAGCCTTGTCAACAAGCCGCGGGGGCTGAACCGCAGGGGCGCGTGTTGTGGTTGTGGTCGTGGGCTCGCTGGTGGTGGAGGTTGTAGAGGATTCGCTACTGGGGTTACGCGTTGAACTTGAAGGATTAGGCGAGGTGCTCGTCGTAATAGTTATCTCGCTACCCGGGCGAACCCATGCCACAGGGTTGCGCTCTACCAACTCAATTGAGACGGTATGGGGTAACTGAGTCTTTACCGAGACACTCGCTATCCAAGGAAGCTTCTTCACTCGATCGGAGATTGCTCCGGTATCAAGAAAAGCAAGTGCGTCACCCATCGGGACTGCTGCTGCAACCTCAACGGCTCTCCCCCTCTCCCCTGTCACTCCGGTTACCTCCAACTTTCGGGCCTCTAGTAACGCAGAGTTAAGGAGGAGGTATACAAGAAAAACAACTACTCCAACGCAGAGTGCAGAGCCAACTACGAGTGTTCGTCTACGTACTTTTGCCTGCTCAACCGCGCTTCTGCGGGCTTTAATTCTTGGGTCCTCACTCTGGGAACTCACTGCAGCCCCTCAGATGGCTCGTCTTGACCGTCACTCTTACTGAACCCAACCCAATGAAGCTCGGTCTCTAAGCGGACCCCGGTCTCGTCGAGCACTCTCCTCTGAATCTCTAAGACGAGTGCCGCCAAGTCGCTCGCCATTGCCCCAGAGTCTGCCTGAATAAAATTGGCGTGCTTCTCGGAGACATGCACCCCGCCAATCCTCAATCCTTTTAGGCCGCAGGACTCGATTAAGCGACCGGCAGAGTCACCATCTGGGTTGCGAAAAACAGAGCCTGCATTTGCCCCGCCAGGTTGGTTCTCGCGACGCCACCGAACAATCTCAGAGAGCCGCTCCTCGCATGCAACTGGCTCGTCTCTAACGAGCTCGAAAGAGGCGCTGCAGACAATCTCCATTCCACCTAGGGCTGATCCACGATAGTGAAAGCCAAGACTCTCCACAGAGCGCTCTGAGGCGACTCCATTATTCGAGATATCAGCCACAACCGCAGAGAGGAGAACCTCAGCGGTTGAGCTCCCGTGGCCGCCAGCATTCATGCGCACCGCTCCGCCAATGCTCCCTGGAATACCAACGTAGAACTCAAGGCCGCTTAGCCCAGCGACTGCACACCTGCGGGCTAATACTGGGAGCGGAACACCTGCCCCTGCAGTTACAACTTGATCGACGATCTCTACGCTCTCGAAATCCTCCTCGAGAATCACTACCGCCGCTCTTACTCCAGCATCAGCAACTACAAGATTAGATCCTCTTCCAATGACGAGGATCGGAACACTCGGGTTTGTTTCAAGGGCTTTTGCAAGGATACCGAGTTCGCGCACATCTCTGACCCGCACGAGAATCTCAGCCGGTCCACCTAAACGATATGTAGTGAACTGAGATAGGGGCGCTGCGCGCTCGACACGATCCCCAAAATCTGGACTCAGCAAATTGAAAGCTGCGTCGAACTCAGAGCTCAAAGCTCTCACCCGTTGACCCATTCATCTGGAACCGTAGTGAGATCACCTGCGCCAAGGGTGAGCACAAGGTCACCGGGACCGGCATATTTCAGTACGTTTGAGACCAACTCCGCCCTATGTGGAAAATATGAGACGGGCATCTCTGGATGTGCATCGAGAACAGCTTGAAGCACTAGCCGACCAGTCACTCCAGGAATCGGCTCCTCGCTCGCCCCGCAGACATCGGTCAGCACTAGGTAGTCAACGCCCTCGAACGCATCTGCGAAATCTCGCCACATCAGCATTGTTCGGAGATATCGATATGGCTGGAAAACAGCGATAATCCGATGCCATCCTCCCTCTTTTGCAGCACGCAGTGTCGCCTTTATCTCACTCGGCAAATGCGCGTAATCATCAACGAAGGTAACGCCATCTCGCTCGCCCCTGAATTGGAATCTGCGTGAGACTCCACCGAATCCTGCGAGAGCGCTCCTCACGTCCTCGAATGAAACACCGAGGCTCATTGTTAATGCGGCGGCGGCAGTGGCGTTCTGTGCATTGTGGGATCCAAGGAGAGGGAGCGCTAACTCCCCAGCAACCACTCCTTTGATCTCGAGAGTGAACTCTGAACCGCTCTTTCCGCTGCGGTAATTAGTGACTCGATAATCAGCACCCTCGGCCCATCCGTAGGTCACAGCATTGCGGTGTATCTGTGCCAATCTGAGCGTAACTGGGTCATCCGCGCAGAAAATCACCGGACCATCTACGTGCTCTGCGAATACTTTAAAACCTTCCTCTAGCCGATCCATGGTTGACCAGAATCCGAGGTGATCTTTCTCAATGTTGGTGATGATTGCAGCATTTAGATCGAACTTTAAGAAGGACCCATCACTCTCGTCAGACTCGACAACGAGCCATTCACCTGAGCCCATTGCAGCGTTGGTACCCACCTCATTGAGTTCGCTTCCGATTACGAACGAAGGATTCATTCCTGCTGCGCGCATAATTAAGGTAACCATTGAGGAAGTAGTTGTCTTGCCATGCGTTCCAGCAACGCCTATTCCCCGGCGCTGCGCCACTACCCCTGCAAGAACGTCGGAGCGGTGAAACACTTGGATTCCACGCTCGTTTGCAGTGACTACCTCGATATTTGTTAGAGGAACTGCGGTCGATATAACAACGGCATCGCAGCTCTCTGGAATATTCTCTGGCCGCTGCCCAACGCTGCAGGTAACCCCGAGCAGAGAGAGTCGCTCCATGCGCCGGCTCGGCGCAATGTCTGTCCCAGATACATGGTGCCCAAGCTCGGCGAGGACTGCGGCTAGTGCACTCATTCCGTGGCCAGCAACCCCGACAATATGGATCGTGCGGATATTCGTCAGGTCTAACCGTCCGTCTTGCTCAGGTGCTGGCATTCGAGACCTCCTCCACGAGAATCGCAAGATCACGAGCTGCATTTGGGAGTGAAAGCGTCAGTGCAGCGGCACTCATTCTTGCTAACCGCTCACTATCGGCAAGCAACGGAGCTAAAAGGGAATCAAGTTTGGCTTCATCACAATCGGCATCTAATAGAAGGATCGCTCCCCCTGCGCTGACCAACGCCTCTGCATTTCTACTTTGGTGATCGCCTGCAGCCCCCGGCCATGGAATCAGGATTGATGGCACGCCTGCCGCACAAATTTCCGCCACCGTAAGAGCTCCAGCTCTACATACGAGGAGTGAGACTCCGGAATAGAGTGTCTCGATCTGCTCCTCGTACCCGACAATCTGATAATCGAGAACATCAGTGGGTGAACGCCGAGTCTTATAAGCGCTCTCGCATGACTCCAAGAAGCGAGGCCCTGTGACATGGCGAAGGCTCACGTCTGTGCGCATTCCCCATCGCGATGCAAGACCAAGCGCTGCATCATTTAGGCGGCCAGCGCCGAGGCTCCCGCCGACTATGCCGATTAGGGGCCTGAGTTGGTTCGGGGTACGCGTAATCTCAGATATAGCGCTTCGCACCGGATTCCCCGTAAGCACGCAACCCTTTAGGGGAGTACCGGGCAGAGAGATTGCAGCGCGAGCACCGAGTCGAACAGCCAAGCGATTTACTAGACCCGGAGAAGCATTCTGCTCGTGCACCACTACTGGAATTCCCAGGATCCTTGCAGCAAACACAGACGGCGCCGAGGCATAGCCACCGACTCCGACAACGCAATCGGGGCGGTTTAGTAGAAGCATCCAAGCAACTCGAAAGACACCGAGTATCAGTGATGCAACAGCGACAACATTTCGCCAGACGGAGATCGGATTTTTACTCCTATCGAGACCGCTAAGCGAGAGCAACGTAAATGTGAAGGCAGTCTCAGGGAACAGCCGCGCCTCGATCCCGCGACGCGCTCCTATAAGGCGAATTCTCTCTCCGCTTACCCCACGATCCAA
>JBAXPT010000067.1:0-9122 GCA_037132095.1 Actinomycetes bacterium | reverse complement strand
ATTACGCACAGTCCAATCCAATATCTCGGAGCAGATCCGCCAACTTGAGGTTGAGTTAGGCGCCGAACTGCTTGTGCGGAGCCGCCAAGGGGCGACTCTTACCGAGGCCGGGCGCGCAGTGCTAGCGCGAGCGAGTCGTATCAAACATGAGGCAAGTGAAATTGCCTCTGATGTGGCGGACGTATTTGGGCTGAAGATTGGTAACGCATCTTTTGGCGTTGTTGGTACTGCAAGTAAGTGGCTTGTGCCCGACCTTGTTAGTGCGATGCAGCGTTCGGCGCCTGACGTGATGCTCCGTATCAATGAAGGTGCCTCGGAGAGATTGGTGGCAGAGGTTCTAGATCTTCAACTCGCACAAGCAGTTGTAACCGCACCGGTAGCAAATAAGAAACTGATCGAAGAGCATTTACTAGACGAGCGTTTGGTAGGGCTTGTGCCTCAGGGATCGAGACTCCTCGGGCGCGGAGCAATCAAACTTAAAGAGATCGCTAAAGAAAGATTAATAATGCCGCCTTCAAACAACCCGCTTAGGTTGGAGGTGGAGCTTGCAGCAGAGGCGATCAACATCGAATTGAACGTGCCGATTGAGGTTGAGGGTGTACGCCTGATCGGAGACCTTGTTGCTGCTAATGCGGGTATCTCGATTCTGCCAGAGACATCATTCGATTTTGAGACTCCAGGGTTGCGCACGCTGCCGATCGAGGGGCTTCCGCTGCGTCGCCTTGTTCTCGTGACGCTCAGGGATACTCAACTATCGGCTGCCGATCTAGCGGTGCGTGAGCATATTTTGGAGATAGTTAGTCTGCGTGCAAATGCTGGGCACAAGTAGCGCTCATAAGAAGAGCCAAGAGCAGGGGCTACCTAACCTGAGAAAAATGGATGGCTGCACCGGAGATTCGTGTAGCGGGCATAGCCACAAGTGACTCGACCTCGAGTCGCTCAAACCCAGGAGTGGATCCCGGGTCCTCAACGATAAGTATCCGACCGCCGGGCCAAGAGAGTTCGATGCTCTCGTCGGTTTCATACTCGGGTACCCCGCTAAGAAGGCCGCACCAGAGACCGAGCGAAGAAGTAATCGAGTCGGTCCGCATAACAATTCTCTTCAGAAAGGCTCTGTTGGTCGCTGGCTCCGGGGGCTCCTCCCACCAAATGGGGCGCCCTAATGGGGCGCCGCGCTTGCCGTGATCAGCCCATCGCTTGATCCACGTCTCCGGACTTGGATTCGCTTGAGCAAGTTGAATAACTGTGCCCTGCGCTTCTCGCGGCGACAAGAAAGCCTCAAACCACTCCGGGTCCTCAAAGGAGACGCCGGTCGGGTGGTAGCCGGCCAATGTCGCTTGATCAATTGCATCCCGCAGAGAATCGACCTTGAACGTGATGTGGTGCTGACCCTCGCCGTGTCTCGCAATGAATTTAGTGAGGAAGCTGTCACCTGAATCTGGGCGAGGAGTAATGACCTCAACCGTCATACCCTTTTTGCCATCGCCAACGCGCGACTGTACCCAGCGAAAATCCGGAGCATCCCCTCCCTCTGTAATGGTTGCGCCGAGTTCGCCTACTAGTTGCGCAAGCGCAGATGTTGGGTTGAGGGTTGCGAGCGCAATGTGATCGAGATCCATAGCTCTACGTTATTGCGCTCGCATGCTTGCTAGCGGATTCATCGAACTTTGGTGCTTCATCTAGGCAGTGGAAGAAACCGCAACCGGTGAGCGCCTACCCGCTTTAGTTATAGAGCGTGCAATTAAGTATCCAATCCCAAGCACTGTAAAACCCGCGACGGCATCGAGAAAATAGTGATTGCCGGTAACGACGATGACGGTCACGGTACAGACTGGGTAGAGAGCGGCAATCACCTTTGCCCAAGTTGATTTGAGGCGCGGTACTAGAGCGCACGCACACCACAGAGCCCAAGCACAGTGAACACTCGGCATCGCTGCAAATTGATTAGAGACATTATGGAGGGTCCCAGAATCAAATGACCAGATGGTTGGGTAGCGGTCAAGTGTGTCTATGAATCCAAAATTGGGTGGCAATAGACGTGGGGGCATAAGCGGCCAAAATGTAAAGCCAATTAGTGCTAGCGCTGTGGCGATCGCAATAGTATTCCTCCACAGCGGGTAGTCGTTCTGCCATTTGCGGTAGAGAAAAATACCTACACCAATCGTGACAACGAAGTGGAGCGAGCCGTAGAAGTAGTTAGAGCCAACAATAAGTGCACGAGTTTGAAGTGCCCACTTTTGTATCGCCTCTTCGTGGTATATGCCGAGAGTCTTTTGAAGGTGAATTATTGCTCGAGCATGCGAGAGGGCAAGCGCTTCAAGGTGGCGCGCGTCTCGCGAATTGAAGTTACGAATCATCGAGTAGATGAAATAAAACGCAAGAATAAATCCTGCTTCATGCCACCAATGCAGAGCGGATCCATCCCTTAATCGGTTTGTGCGATTGACGAGATTCTCGTCAGTTGCTTTGGTGCCGGTGGTATCAAAACCGGCACCAGAACCCGTTTCTTGTGTCATGCCGACCCCATATCGGTTTTCAGTCGCCGAGCACCAACTGCAAATGACGGCGCTCCTGGCAGGCTGACTACAAGCATCACGAGATAATACAGAAGTCCGATACCAAGGGCCTTGCCGGTACTAACTCCTAAAGGCGTTAGGAGAAGCACAAGCATCCCCTCCCGAACACCTAGGCCACTAAGAGAGAGCGGGAGCACCTGAGCCATCGCTACAGCTGGGAAATATGCAAGAACAGCGCCATTTGGAACGTGGGCTTCTAGTGCGCGCCCGATAATCCACATCACTGCGACCATTGAACACTGATAGAGCATCGCTGTGGCGATGGCTCCTAATGCGCGTTTTGGCTGCCGACGCATGCGCTCAACCCCGATGTGAACCGCTCCGATGAATCGAGTCCAACCCTCGTCCTCGCGAAATCTCCCGGCGAGTTTTGGGTGTGCAGCGAGGGCGAGAATAAAAATAAGCGCAAGGAGAGTCAGCCCTGCCGCTAATAGTGCAATCCATGATCGCTCCTCACCTAGGAGCGAAGGATTAATTGCGAATCCAATGAGGCAGATCATCGGCAGTGCAATGAATCCGGTCAGACGTTCTAGAACAACAGATCCGAATGCCGTCGGCCCATCGCCGATATTGGTTGTGAGTCGCGAGACTCGCAGTACGTCTCCCCCAATTGTTGAGGGCAGAATATTCCCAACAAACTGACCCGCAAAGTAGTGACGCACAAGAATTCGGAGCGGCACGTCCTCGTCGAAGATCGCAAGTACTCGTTGCCAACGCCAGGCCGAGAGAACAACGCCGCCGACCGCCATGAGAATTGCAGCACCGAGCCAAAAAACTGTTGAGGCATGCCGTTGGCGATTGAGAATGACTATCGCACCGAGGTCCATGCGAGAGATAAGTAACGCCAGTAATGCAGCGCTCACAACGATCCTGAGCCAAACCACTACCGTGCGGCGCCTAGGAGACTGCGATGCCCTAGGAATCGCGTCAACTTCTAGCTCGGGGGTCATCGAGGGTAATCCTAGGGCGGTTGGGGCTGAGGTGACCCCGTATCGTACTTATTGAAGATCAGCTTTGGGCTCTCGCCCCACCGGCGCTCAAGGTAGCAGCCGCCCGAATACGCCTCTAGTGTGGGAAATGTTTACGCTCCACCCGTAATAATCACTAAAGCAGCGATCATCGCCTGAGAGAAAGCGCATTTCCATGTTGGTAACAGTTGATGATGGGGTAGCACTTGAGGTTTTGGTTACCGGTTCCGGACCGGCACTCTTCCTTGTTCACGGTTTTGGTGGAGCGAAGGAAGATTTCTCTGATCACATCGAGGATCTTTCACGAGAGTATCGAGTAGTTGTCTTCGATCACCGAGGCCATGGAGAGAGCGGTGCCCCAACTGATGAGGCTTCGTACTCGCTAGAGCGACTCGGTGCAGACATCCTCTGTGTCGCAGATGCGCTCGGCGTGGATACGTTCGTCCTCCTCGGACACTCAATGGGCGGAATGGTTGCACGCAAGGTTGCCCTGACAAACCCCGATCGCATTGATGGACTAATTCTTATGGATACTTGTCACGGACCAATCGCAGCGGTTGACGGAGACTTGATTGAGATGGGTGCACAGATCGCGCTCACTGATGGAATGACAACGCTTAAGGAAATTCTCGACGCAGGTACTCCGCTTGATAATCCTGCGTATCAGCGCCTCCTAGAGGAGCGTCCCGGGTATCGCGAATTTCAGGAAAAGAAGTTTGGGTCGCTCTCTGCCGTGATGTGGGCAACACTCGTTCGCGCTATTCGCGATCAATCCGATGATCTTGAAGCCATGAGATCGCTTGAGATGCCAACCCTTGTCATCGTTGGAGAGGTCGACCTTCCATTTGTATCGCAGAGCAGAGCAATGGCAGATGCGATCCCGGGAGCAGTGCTCGCAGTGATCCCCGATGCTGGTCATTCTCCACAGTTCGAGAACGCAGATGCATGGGCGGTCGCAGTGAAGAGTTTTCTACTCGCCTCCAGCGTTTCCTAAGAAACGGTCTCGCTCAACTACAACTCTTGTTAGGCGCCCAGCCGCAACCAATCCGCGATCGTCCTTTACTGAGACCACGAAGGTCAGGCGACGCCCCTCGATAGTGCGAAGCGTCGCCTCGGCAGTTACTGACCCGCCGATTGCAGTAGGGGCTAGGTGGTCTAGCTGGACCCGGTAGCCAACAGTGGTTCTACCCTCGGGAAGGTGCCCATCGCAGGCAGAGACCGCTGCTTGCTCTGCGAGCAGCACAACTTTTGGAGTAGCGAGGACAGGAACATCACCACTCCCTAAGAACAGAGCGGTATCCGTCTCGGCGACGACAAGGGTTGCGGTTCCGGTGAGTCCGGGCTGGAGGGTCACGGCCTTACGATACGCAATGCCATAGCGCTAAGCACTTTGTGGCCAATTGTTCTCACCCCTACTTGGGCGTGGCAGAGTGTGGAATAGAAGATTGCGCCCTAATTTACTTGGAGGATAGGCACTTGCTGGACGAGGATGTAATCCGACGGACACTTGGAACCGCTCTAAAGCGCGGTGGCGACTTCGCAGAGGTTTTTGTGGAGGAGAAGACCTCTAGTAGCGCATCTCTTGATGACGGTCGTGTTGAGGAGGTCTCGTCGTCGCGTAGGAGAGGGGTAGGCATACGTGTTGTCGTCGGGGAGACCACTGGGTTCGCTCATACTGCAGACCTCTCAGAGGAGGGACTGCGTTCGGCAGCAGAGGCCGCGGCTGGAGCTGCTCAGGGCAGCGCTGGGGTACGCGACGTCGGAGCGTTTAGTCGCAAGACGGTAGAGCCAACTCACGAGGTACGTGACTATCCAGAGAGTATTGATAAAGAGATCAAGGTAGAGGCGCTGAGGCGAGCCGATGCCGCAGCGCGCGCCGAGGGTGGTGCCATCGCGCAGGTAAGCGCATCGTACGCGGATAGCCGACGTCGAATACTGGTCGCTAACTCTGATGGATTAATCGCCGGCGATGAGCAGATACGGACTCGTTTCTCAGTCAATGCAGTAGCGACTGGGGATACAGGGCTTCAGACTGGCACCGAGTCGCCAGGGCGCACGGTCGGTTGGGAGTTGCTAGAGGAGTTTCCGCCAGAGCAGACAGCGCAGATCGCTGCACGCCGCGCGTTATCAAAACTAGAGGCGCGACCAGCACCGAGCGGGAAGTGGCCTGTTGTACTTAAAAAAGGCGCTGGGGGTGTGCTCTTCCACGAAGCATGTGGTCACGGGCTGGAGGCTGATCTAGTTGCTCGCGATGCCTCAATCTTTAAGGGAAAGGTCGGCGAGCAGGTGGCCTCCTCTCTGGTGACTGTCGTCGATGATGGGCGTCTTGCTCGCGAGTGGGGTGCCTATGGGATCGACGATGAGGGTGCCGCTGCTCAGCGCAGTGTCTTGATCAAGGATGGCGTCTTAACCGATTACATGTGGGATCTACTTAGAGCGCGCAAGGCAGGCCGGCAAAGCAGTGGGAATGGACGGCGCGAGACCTACATGAATCTCCCGATGGTCCGCATGACCAATACTTTCTTAGAGCGAGGAGAGACAGACCCCAATGACATCATTAGCGCTACTCCTTACGGCATTTACTGCGTCGCACTCGGCGGCGGACAGGTCAATACAGCGACAGGCGACTTCGTATTCGGTGTCACCGAGGCCTACCTCATCGAGAACGGTGTACTAACCGCTCCGCTTAGGAATGCTCAGTTGATTGGTAATGGCGCTGAGGCACTGCGAGCAATTGACCTTGTAGGTAACGACTTCGATACTTGGGCAGGGACCTGTGGCAAGGATGGTCAAGGAGTTCCAGTCTCCTCTGGCCAGCCCACGCTGCGCGTCTCCGAGCTAACTGTCGGGGGTACTGGGGCATGACCTCGAAGCGTGATTTGTTGGTTATCGCACGCGAGATTGCTGGATCGGCTCGTGGTTCAGAGCAGATAGAGGCACGCGTGGGGAGAGGTCGCGATACTGATGTCGAGGTGCTTCGTGGTTCGGTCGAGTCACTAACAGTCGCTGAGAGCGAGGGCGTAACAATTCGGGTTGTCGTTGATGGGCGTCAGGGTGTCGCCTCTGCGGGTTCATTAGATCCGGAGATAGTTGCAGCAACACTTGAAGACGCAAGAGACAATGCGCGCTTCGCTGAGCCCGATGAGTTCTCCGGATTAGCAACGCCAGCCGAGTTAGGCGACGCTTCGGTTCCAGAGCTCGACCTGTGGCGAGACGACTTAGCGCTTATACCCACCGAGGAGAAAGTAGCGATGGCGCTCGAACTCGAGCGAGCAGTGCTCTCAGCTAACTCCCTTGTGCGAGGTGTCGAGTCAAGTAGTTACGGCGATGGTGCCAATGAGTCGGCCTTAGTTACGTCAACCGGCATTGAGGCGTTTCATCGCCGCACTACTGCATCACTTGGAGCATCTGCTCTCGCTGGGCCTGAGACTGATACTCAGACTGGTTATGGATTTAGCGTAGGTAGAACACTCTCTGACCTTGACCTTGAGTATGCAGCAAACCAAGCCGCGAATCGTGCAGTTCGGCTCCTAGGTGCGACTCAACCGAAGACTCAACACATTCCAGTTATTCTCGATCCGCTCGTAACCAGAACAGTTCTCGCTCTTATCGTGTCGGCACTTGGAGCAGAGTCTGTTCAGAAGGGGCGTTCGATGTTCGCGGGGAGGCTCGGAGAAGAAATCGGTTCGCCGATCGTTAATCTCATCGAAGACCCAACGAACCCAGAGGCGTTTGGCGCTGCACCCTTTGATAGCGAAGGCGCACCAACACGCAGAGTTGATCTTGTTACTGCGGGAGTACTGAATGGATACCTTCATAACGTAACTACTGCACGCCGAGGTAAAACTGTTACAACAGGTTCGGCACTCGGTTCCGGGGTAGGTGCACGAGCTGCATACTTGCGCCCCGGACCACTGAGTATTGAGGAACTCTTTGCTTCAGTGCCGCATGCCCTCTACGTGCAGTCGGTGAGTGGAATTCACTCAGGAACGAGCACCGTAAGCGGAGACTTCTCCGTTGGTGCAGAGGGCCTGATGGTTCGTGATGGCGTCTTCGCAGAACCAGTTAGAGAAGCAACGATTGCATCAACGCTTCCGCGGATACTCCTAGATATTGCCCAGATCGGATCAGATCTCACTTGGCTGCCAGGCGGTGGCGCTGGTATGACCGTATTAGTGAGCGACATGATGCTTAGCGGCTCTTAAGATTTATTCTGCTAGGGCTTCTTATCTAATGCCGGTCGCAAAGATAATGATCACACCAATACCGACGACAAATCTGTAGATCACAAAGGGCATAAAGGTTCGGGTCCTCAAGTATTTGAGTAGTCCGGCAATCGCTATCCATCCGCTGATCCCTGCCGCGAGAAATCCTGCGAGGAACGCTCCCTCCGAGCCTGCAGGTAGTCCATCTCCTGTTAAGAGTTTGAGGCCTGTGAAGACTCCCGCTCCGGCGATTATGGGCAGGCTCATTAAAAAAGAGATGCGCGTAGCCGCTACACGATCAAGACCAAGCCAGAGCCCTGCGGTAATTGTGATTCCGGAGCGCGATACTCCGGGCTGTAACGCAATTGCCTGGGCTAGCCCCATGATGCTCGCGTCCCGCAACTCAAACTCCTCAATTCTGCGCTTCCCAGATTGATGGTCGGCCCACCAGAGCAGGAGCGCCCCAGCGATGAGCATTGTGCCGATAACAATTGGCTGCCCAAGTTTCTTCTCAATTACGGATGCGAATAGTGCTCCAGCAATAGCCGCCGGTATTGCAGATGCAAGGAGAAGCCAAGCAAGGCGAGCATCCGAATCGGCCATGCTGCGTGATCTGAGAGAAAGTGCAGCCGCCTTTATGTAACGGGCAAGGTCGTGGCGGAAATACCAAGACGCTCCAACGAGGGTTCCTAGGTGGAGCGCAACATCGAATGCCTTATTCAGAGTCTCATTTCCGGAGAAGTCGTTCCACCCAAATAGATCTGGGATCAAGATGAGATGTCCGCTAGATGAGATAGGCAGAAACTCTGTAAGTCCCTGCGTAATTCCCAAAATGATTGCGTGAAGAATTGACATTGTAGAGATGCTCCAGTTGAGTAAGGCTCGCGGACCTGATGTTACGCCGTGCTAGCGCGTCCTTATGCCCGGTACTGATGCGAGGGTAATAACTCCGCTCGCTACAGCGAAGGCGACGCGCGGTACGAGGTCAAGTGGCACCGCTAGGGTCGCGGAGGACCCCTCCGAGGTGCGATCGATCCGTACTATCGTTGCGCCACTTATGACTTCGCGTGTGGGCTCGCCCCCACTGAAGCGCTCTGGATCAAGTGTGACGAATACATCGACCACATCTCGAGCATGGAGTTGGCGTGCATCGTTACTGACGACGCGCACCCCTCGTGTCCCTTGGGGCAGTAAATTTTTTGAGGCGCCGAGATGTCGCGTAGTCACGACATTGCCCTTAAGTACCGGTATATCGACCCGCTCCCCAATCGCATGGGTACGAACCTCGGGGTTTGGGGGAGGCGAGTGGAGATGCATCGAGCCCAGATCTGATCCAACGATCTTGTGCCCGGCCGGCAAGTCGCGTAGCGCAA
>JBAXPT010000066.1:0-9207 GCA_037132095.1 Actinomycetes bacterium | reverse complement strand
GAGCGCGAGGATCGCTCCGACTGGAGTGTTGAGCAGCGCCTGAGTCATCGCATTATTGACGGCGAGCGTGACGGCCTTGAGGTCGATCTAGATGAAGCCCTATCGGGTGGCCGACCCGCTCTCTCAATTATCAACGATGTATTGCTAGAGGGAATGAAGATCGTTGGGGAGCGCTTCGCTACCGGCGAGATGCAACTTCCTTTCGTGCTTCAGAGCGCGGAGACAATGAAAAAGTCGGTTGCTTACCTAGAGCCGCACATGGAGCAAGCAGATGCTGGCGGCAAGGGAATAGTTGTGCTCGGAACCGTGAAGGGTGACGTTCACGACATTGGAAAGAACCTTGTTGACATTATTCTTACCAACAACGGATACGAAGTTCACAATATCGGTATCAAAGCACCCCTTAACGTTTTCTTAGATAAAGCGCGCGAGGTAAATGCAGACGCAATTGGAATGAGCGGGCTCCTAGTTAAGAGCACAATCATCATGCGTGAGTATCTACAGGAGATGAACTCGCTTGGGTTTGCAGAGACCCCTGTGATGCTTGGTGGCGCCGCACTCACACGTAGTTACGTTGAGTCAGACCTTCGAAAGATCTATGAAGGCAGGGTTTTCTACGGGAAAGACGCGTTCGAGGGGCTTCGCACGATGGATATTCTCATGCAGGGCAAGAAAGATGGAAACCTTGATCCTGAGTTCGGGCGCGCCGAGGGAGCGAAGCGCAGCACCCCGAGGCGAAGTGAGCAGGTCGAGGATGAAATCGAGATCCCATCGCGCTCAGACGTCGCGACTGACGTCGAGATATTTAAGCCACCCTTCCTAGGGCATCGAGTAGCTAAGGGCATCGCGCTCGACGATATAGCCGCATATATAAATGAGACTGCACTATTTAGAAACCAGTGGCAGTTCAGACCTGAGAAAGGCAGCGGCGGCTCTGAGTCTGACGAAGAGTTTAAGAATCGAATTCGCCCGATACTGCGTGCTGAGCTCGATCAAGCAAAAGCAGAGGGCTGGCTCGTACCGACTGTCTCGTGGGGCTACTTCCCCGTCAACAGTGAGGGCGGAGATTTAATCATCTGGAGTGATGACACACGTCGCACAGAGCGCATGCGAATGAGCTTTCCAAGACAGCGACGCGCACCCTTCCACTGCATCTCTGATTTCTTCCGCTCAACTGAGTCTGGAGATGCCGACTACGCGGCCTTCCACGTTGTAACGGTCGGAGAGGAGGCCTCGATCAAGGAGCGAGAACTCTTCGCAGATGATCGCTATGCCGACTACCTACGCTGCCACGGACTCAGCGTTGAGATGACAGAGGCCCTCGCAGAGTTATGGCATCGTCGCATTCGCGAGGACTGGGGTTTCGCCGATGAGGACGGACCAAACCTTGCGGGGCTCTTTAGGCAGCAATACCGAGGCTCTCGATACTCGTGGGGTTACCCGGCGTGCCCAGACCTCGAGGAGCAAGGAAAGCTCGACGAACTACTTGACCTGGGTTCAATCGGCGTAAAAATCACAGAGGAGTATCAACTAACTCCCGAGCAGAGCACCTCTGCGATCATCCTCCCCCACCCTGAGGCTAAGTACTTCGTAGTCTGATCGCGCATCTTGCTGAGTTGAGATGAGCAGCGAGATTTCGCGTGTTAAATACTTCGACAGCCGAGCAACGGGTTTGCTCCGCCGCCGATGTCGATTGCGTAGACACAGACCTGGCTACCTCCGCCAGAGAGTGTGGTGTCGAAACCATGAAGCGCTCCGTACGAGGAGAAGACGGCTCCGACATCTGGGCGCGAAAGGTTTGCGGTAGTTGCAGCCCTAAATACGCCGTCAACATAAATGTGGAGCGTAACTGGGTTCGCACTATCCGGGTCTATTACCCATCCCGTTACACGAATTCCACTAGGAGTTCGACTGACGCTATCGATGCTGCCGAATGGCTGGCCCGTGACCGTGAGGGTTCTGCACCCGAGCAGGGGATTTACTCCGCCACCGACGTTGATCGCATACAGACAGTAAGTAGTGGCACCATTAGTCGTCGCAGGAATTATCGAGTCGAATCCGTGGTTCGATCCCCATGCTGGAAAGACCGAACCAACATCGGCTCGAGCAGTATTTGCGCTAATCGCAGATACAAGTTGACCGTTTGCGTATACATGGAGAGTCACAGGGCCCGCAGTATCGGCATCTAAGGCCCAACCGCTCAGCCTCACACCACCCGCTACACGTCCAACTACCTCAAGACTCCCGAGAGGTGTTCCACCAAGAACAGTCGTGCAGGTACCGAGTCGCGGATTGGTTACACCATCTAGGATATTTATTGCATAGAGACATACCTCGCCGCCTTGCAGAGGCACAACTGCATCAAAGCTGTGGGCATCGCCGTAACCTGGGAAGTAGTTCGAGAAACCCGGTCGGGAGAGGTTGGCTGAGATCGCAGCCCCCACTCCGCCGGCGTATACATGAACCGAGACTGGATCTGCAGAGTCTGGGTCAAGCGCCCAGCCAACAACTCGAACTCCACCGGGGACGCGCGAGACAGACTCAACGTTCCCAATCGGCGTAGGCCCTATCAAAGTGCTGCAACCAAGTTGTCGCACCGCTACGCCAGGGCCAACATTTACAACGTAGACACAGAGGTTTCCTCCAGAGACTGGAGCCACCGCATCAAAACCATGATTAGCGCCATAGGGAGGGTACGCGGCGCCAATGTCCGGGCGAGCAACCCCCGCAGGAATCGCCGCGGCCAGCGAACCGTCTCGAGTCACCAGAATTGTTGCCGCTGTACCAAGATCGGGGTCAAGCCCCCAACCGCGTATCAGTACGCCACCCGGCGCTCGACTTATTGAGTCGAGCGCTCCAACGGGATCCGGGCCAGCGATTACTCCGCAGCCGAGGGGCGTGTCTCTAGAGCCGGTCCCTACATTGACTCCGTATACGCATACGGTGCCGCCGGTTGTGACTGGCAGCACGCCATCGAAGCCATGGTTCGCTCCAAAATTAAATACCGCTGCAACATCGGGGCGATATCCATTCGCAAGAATCGTGCCGATCGGATTGTCGTTTAGCGTCACGCGAACTGATATTGCATCCGGGGTTGAGACATCAAAGCTCCACCCTCCAACATGCACTCCGCCCGGTACACGCTCGACTAAGTCCGTGCGCCCAGCAGGGTCCGCTCCGGCAGCGGCGAGCGCAGGGATACCGTTCCATACCAATACCCTTTGATACAAGGAGATAATGGTTGCTGCATAAGTCGTTGAGCTAGCCCAGTTGCCATTACCCATTTGATTCCAGGTAGCAGCACGACCTTTTGCAAAGAATGTATCGAAGTTATAAATCGCTAGCGCAGGGTCGTATGTGTAGACGCCGTTTACAGTGCGGCGTCCGTACCACTCGACAACGGGGGCGTTGCGTAGGCCGCTTGCACGCGAGGTGATATCCGCGTAATTCTTTAGGTGCTGAATCTGGGCGCGCACCCCAGTTCGAGCGTTCGGGAACGGCCTACCTGAGTTACAGGTATCGCAGGCACCCATCCCTGCGAAGTTGTAATCGGCAGGTTTAACCATGCTGCCAACAAAACCGAAGTAGCCGGTCTCAACAATGGACTGGATAAATGCGATATCGCCGCGAAGATTCTCGGCTACTCCCTCATCGACGAAATATGAGGCGAGTGCGTCAATATTCTCTCCGGGAACATTGAGGGTTCGCCCCGTTGACCTATACCAAGCAGCGAGTTGAGCGGCGTTGAGAACCGGCGGACCCATTACCGGAACGGTGATCACATCCGCAGAGGCCGGAGCAGCGTTAACGGCGAGCGATACCAGCCCGGCAGATACAAAACCAACAGCAAGAAGAGCAAACGCACTGACGATCGCTATGCAGCGCTCTAACACCGGAACCCGACGAGCGCGCACTCGCGATGTCACGGAGATACTTGAGGAATAGTCGTCTGGATTCATATTTAGATTCTTCTGTAAGGGGGCACGCATAGTGCCAATGTTGCTTATGTCAACTTATGTTGCCAGTGTTATAGATGATCTGATAATTGAGGCTAGGGCCCTGCGACTCCAAATGCATGTCAATCTGGTCTCCGTCCGATGTTTATCGGCTGTTTATAGGCTGCTTATCGGCAGCAACGGGCAATTCCTCAACCTGAGGCCGCTCCTTTATTACCCTGATTATTACTCTGATTTTTGGGAAAAAAACTCGTGGGCTACCCCAAATAGGGCGAAAAAATTGACCTATCCTCCATTTATGGGCCTCACACATCGAGACGTCGCCTAGCCTGCTGCGTGATGAAGGGCCTAATTCTCTCCGGGGGCGCTGGTACACGCCTGCGCCCCATAACCCATACGAGCGCCAAGCAATTGGTGCCTATAGCCAATAAGCCGATCCTTTTCTATGGAATCGAGGATATGGCCGCCGCTGGTATCAAGGAGATCGGCATCATTGTTGGGGATACTGCCCCCGAGATTGAGGCTGCAGTAGGTGACGGCTCGCGCTGGGGAGTGAGGGTTACCTATATTCCTCAGGACGCCCCGCTCGGACTCGCTCACTGCGTGCTTATTGCCTCCGATTACCTAGGCGACGACGACTTTGTCATGTACCTAGGCGACAACATGCTTGAGCAGAACCTCACAGATTTTGTTACCAACTTCACCACCGCGCGCAAAGCTGGGGCTGCCGATGCCCCTACAGCACAGATTCTGCTGGCGCACGTCGATGACCCACGCCAATTTGGGGTTGCTGATGTAGGCCCTGACGGAGATATTCGCGCACTCGTCGAGAAGCCAGAGAATCCCCCATCCGATCTTGCGCTTGTCGGTATTTATCTCTTTGACAAGACCATTCATAAGGCAGTTCGCTCAATTAAGCCATCGGAGCGCGGTGAACTCGAGATTACTGATGCAATCCAGTGGCTTCTTGAGCAGGGCCTGCGCGTTAGCCATGAGGTTCTCAAAGGTTGGTGGATTGATACGGGCAAGAAAGACCCGCTACTTGAGTGCAACCGCCTCGTGCTTGAGACTCTTGTTACCTCAATCGTTGGAACCGTCGATACCGACTCCGCTATTGAGGGCCGGGTCGTGGTCGAAGCGGGCGCAGTGATTATTAACTCAAGAGTTAGAGGTCCAGCAATTATCGGTGCAGGCACGCGGGTCGTTAACTCCTATATCGGACCCTTCTCCTCTGTATCATCGAATTGTCAGATAATCGACTCAGAGCTTGACCACTCCGTAGTGCTCGAATCTGCTCAAATTGTAGGTATTCATCGAATGACTGACTCCTTAATCGGGCGTGACGTACAGGTGCTGCACTCCGATACAAAACCTCGCGCACTCCGTCTAATGCTTGGCGACGACTCGAAAGTAGAGCTTGACTGAAATGGCAACTGTTACTGAATCTGATGTAATCGCAGGGGTGTATCTCGTAGACCCAACAATCCACGGCGATGAGCGCGGTTACTTCATTGAGACCTACCGTCGACAGTGGTTCCCCCAGGGTCGCGAGATGATCCAAGGAAACCGCGGCGATCGTCAAGAGGGTTGCATAGTCGGACTTCACTACCACTTACATCAAGCCGATTACTGGTACATCCCGTATGGCAGAGCGCGAGTGGTTCTCCACGATCTACGCGTTGGTGGCCCAACCGATGGCGCAACTCTCTGCCTAGATTTGGGAAGGCGCGAAGACGGAACTCATAACCATGGAGGGATATTCATTCCACCTGGCATTGCTCATGGGTTCGCATCGCTCACGGATATGACGATTACCTACCTCGTCGATGGTTATTACAACGCCCAAGACGAATTGGGTGTCGCCTGGGATGACCCTGAGATTGCAGCGGATTGGGGGCTCGCTAACCCCATCCTCTCTGAGCGCGACGCAACCAACCCTCTTCGTAGCGAGATTGAACCCCGTGTGCGCCCAGCTTGGGCAATGCGCACCTGAGATAAGGAAACCAATGCGCCTCTTTGTTACTGGCGGTGCCGGATTTATCGGCTCCAATTATGTTCGATATGTATTAGACAACACCGACGACACAGTGACGGTCTTCGATGCACTCACTTACGCAGGAAATCTAAATAATTTCAAGGGTCTTGAAGATAACCCTCGTTTCTCCTTTGTAAAAGGCGATATCACGGATCGCGACTCGGTAACCGCCGCTATGCCCGGGCACGATGCGGTGGTTCACTTTGCTGCCGAGAGCCACGTAGACAGATCAATCGTTGATCCCGACGCTTTCGTTAAGACCAACTGCGACGGAACAAATGTGATGTGCGATGTAGCTAGAAGGCTCGAGGTTGATCGCTTCCTGCACATCTCGACGGATGAGGTCTACGGCTCTATCGAGGAGGGCTCGTTCTTCGAGACCGATCCCCTCGGTCCTCGGTCTCCCTACTCCGCATCCAAAGCCGGATCAGATCTCATAGCTCTTGCTTACCAAGAGACCTACGGACTCCCTGTTGTAGTAACACGATCCTCGAATAACTTTGGGCCTTACCAATTCCCAGAGAAAGTTATTCCGCTCTTCGTCACCAATCTGCTTGATGGCAATAAGGTCCCGCTTTACGGCGACGGCCTCAATGTTCGCGACTGGTGCTACGTAGAGGACAACTGCAGTGGTGTTGATGCGGTGCTACGAAATGGCGTAATTGGCGAGATCTACAACATAGGTGCAGGTAATGAGGAGCCGAACAGGTTCCTCACGGACAGCATCCTTGAGATTCTCGGTTTCGACGACTCCATGATCGAGTATGTCGAGGATCGCCTTGGCCACGACCGCAGGTACTCGATCGACACAACTAAAGCTCGCTCTCTCGGATGGGCCCCAAAACGCGATTTCCGTGAAGCCCTAGAGGCGACTGTCGCTTGGTATAGCGATAACCGCTGGTGGTGGGAGCCACTCCGAACGAAGCAGGGTTAATGCGCGTTCTTATTACCGGCGCAGCCGGGATGCTGGGGAACGAATTGGTATCCGCCTTCTCGGATCATGAAGTTACTGGGCTCGCTCATCGCGACCTTGACGTCTCAGAGAGAGATGAAGTTCTCGATGCCGTTAGCACGATTAGGCCTGAATTAATCCTTCATGCCGCAGCTTGGACTGCAGTAGACGCATGTGAATCAGACCCAGATAGGGCTTTTGCTGTCAACTCTCTCGGCCCTCAGTACATCGCCGAGGCCGCCGAGAAATACTCCGCACGGGTGGTTACATACTCGACTGATTATGTTTTCGACGGCGCGCTCGATCGCCCGTACTCGGAGATGGACTCTCCATCGCCTCAGTCGGTCTACGGGGAATCCAAGCTGCGCGGAGAAGAAGCCTTCAACGACGACGCTCTAATAATGCGGGTCTCATGGGTCTCTGGATTTCACGGAGCCAACATGGTCAAGACGATTCTGCGAATAGCGGAGGAGAACCCAGTTCTCAGATTTGTTGATGATCAAATTGGGTATCCAACCTTCGCCGCGGATGCAGCAGCCATGACCCGCAGGCTTGTGGACCAAGAACGCTCAGGCATCTATCACGTTACAAATCAGGGCGAGGTTTCGTGGTTTGGTTTTGTTAGAGAAGTACTAATCGCTGCAGGCCTCGATCCAGAACGCGTTGAGCCCATTACAACTGCAAGCCTTACCCCTCCACGCCCTGCAAAGCGTCCGGCAAACTCCAGGCTCGAGAATGCAGCCCTAAAGCGAGACGGTATTGAGCTACTCCCCGACTTCAGAGAGTCTCTCTCACTCTTAGTTGCACGCCTACTAGGCGAGTGACGAGGGGCGCCGATGAGCAAGGGTCTCGATAGCGCAATACAGTCGCAGGGAGCGAAGCCACTTGTTCGGGTAGTGGTTGTTGACTACGACGGCGGGGAGACAACACTTGCATGCCTGAGATCTCTCGAAGCCACAAACTGGCCAGAGGATTCTCTTGAGATAGTCCTCGTTGACAACGCCTCACAGAAACCTGCGACAGGTTTAGTTCGAAGCGAACTCCCAAGGATTCGAGTCATCGAGAGCAGTGAGAATCTCGGTTTCGGTGGTGGATGCAATCTCGGCATTGGGGATCTCACTGGAGTTGATTATGTAGCGCTAATCAACAACGACATTACCGTCGAGCCTGAGTGGCTTTCACCTCTAGTTGATGCAGTTAATAAAGGCCCTCGGATCGGGGCGTCCTCGCCAAAAATTATCCTGGCGTCGAGATACCGAAAAATTACTCTTAGATCGGATGTATCGACTCACGGAAGAGGAGACAAGCGCACTTTAGGGATCCGCATCGACGCAGCACGCGTAGGTGGCGTGGATGTAACAAGCGATATTCGTTATATCAGCGGAACCTGGGGGCCTGAGCTTCAGAGTGACGGATCATTGAGTGTTTGGACCAATGGGTTGGCCGAACTTCTGATCCCATTCTCAGAGGAGGACACGGAGGAGTGCGAGTTGCTCCTATCTGCATTGGGGCCAGTTGAGGTATCCATCGAGGAGGACGGCGCCGAGACAGGTAGCGCAAGCGCAATGATCTCTACGCGACCGCAGTGGGTATCGATTCAAGCTACGCGGCCGACAATAGAGGTAATACAAAACACCGGAACTGAGATCATCTCCGACGGATTTGGAGTCGACCGCGGCTACCTCGATATTGACAACGGGCTCCACGATTTACCTGGAGAGATACCCGTGTGGTGCGGCGGAGCCGTATTACTCAAGTCCGAGTATCTTCGAGCATCCGGAAGATTCGACTCTTCACTCTTCCTTTACTACGAAGACGTTGATCTCTCGCTGCGCGGGAGCACCCTTGGCTGGCGATACGTATACGAACCTGCTTCAGTGGTGCACCACATTCATGCTGCTACCGCGTCTCGGAACTGGCGCAGGAGTGAGCAACTAAAAGAGCGCAATCGGCTCGTGGTACTGCGTAGACATGCAGGCTTGATGTCAGCGACAAAAGCCTGGATTAATACAGCGGGGGCAACTGCTGGATATGCAAAACGAGACATAGTCTCGCCAATGCTCCACGGAGAGAAACCTCGACCTGCGTATGTAGCCGCTCGGTTGCGCGCACTCTCAAGTGCAGCAGTATCCTTCTTATCTAGTCGCTGAGTTACCCTTATTTCGCAGGCCCATACTGCGCGCCACTAACCCGATGGATCTGCGCAGACCACTCGGGTTCTTTGGAGCGAGCGCCACTCCACTTTTAAGGTCTGGGGCTCTGCT